>JAMOPE010000444.1 GCA_027064785.1 Geobacteraceae bacterium | reverse complement strand
ATGGAATGGCGCAAAGCGATCTACCTAGTTCTGTTGATGCTTGGCTACGGTTTGGTAATGGTGTGGCTGGGATTTATCATCTCTTCAATTCTGTTTTTAATTATTGGTTTTTACATTCTCGGAGAACGACGGGTTAAAGCGATGCTGCTGGCTTCCATTCCCTTGGTCGTTTTGCTTTGGTTTGCCATGTCCACCTTGCTTGGTGTCTATATCGCTCCAGGTGAAATCTTTTATCTGCTGGGAGTTCTATAATGTGGGATGGAATGATGAGTGGCATGCTGACCGGAATCAGTACCACGTTGATTCCAGTGAATATTGCAATGGTTCTGTTTGGCTGCTTCATGGGCAGTTTAATCGGGATGTTGCCGGGTCTCGGACCGATTACTGCGGTGGCCCTTTTGATTCCTGTCACCTACGGGCTTGATCCGACCACCGGAATGGTTCTGCTGGCCGGGGTCTATTATGGTGCCATCTTTGGTGGGTCAACTTCCTCCATCTTAATTAATGCACCCGGTGAGGCAGCGACGGTTGCAACGGCGCTGGATGGTTATCCACTGGCCCGGCAGGGCTATCCGGGTAAGGCTCTGGCGGTTGCCGCATATTCCTCTTTTTCCGGAGGAACTGTTTCAGTTATTCTGTTGATGGTTTTTGCGCCGATGTTGGCCAGTGTGGCGACAAGTTTTCAATCCGCTGATTATTTTGCTCTGATGATTCTCGGTTTGACGGCAGTTTCGGCATTTGCCGGGCGGGGTGGGGTGCTCAAAGCATTGCTGATGGTGGTGCTGGGGTTGATGCTGGCAACTGTCGGGACAGACCAGACGTCCGGAGTGCAGCGATTTACCTTCGGTTCACTGGAATTGCTGGATGGAATTGAATTTCTGATGTTGGCAATGGCAACTTTTGCACTCACCGAAGCTCTTTCGATCATTTTAAATCGAGATGCTTCATCCGACAGTTTAAAACCGAAAATGATAGGTTTTAAAAGCCTGAAAGTGACCAAGAAAGAGTTTAAACTGATTGCCCCAACAATTGCCCGGTCCTCCATCCTTGGTTTTTTTATCGGAGTTCTCCCCGGTGCCGGGGCAACACTGGGCTCTTTTATGGCCTATGGAATGGAACGTAATTTGGCTCCACCGGAAGAACAGGCCAAATTTGGTAAAGGGAGCCTGCGTGGTCTAGCCGCACCGGAAACCGGTAATAATGCCGCCAGTTCTGGCTCATTTGTGCCGTTACTCTGCCTAGGAATCCCCGGTTCCGGGACTACGGCAGTCATGCTGGGTGCTTTGATTGCTTATGGAATTGAACCCGGCCCAAGGATGTTTACCGACAGCCCAGAAGTGTTCTGGGGAATCATCATGTCAATGTATCTGGGTAACATTTTTCTGCTGGTGTTAAATTTACCCTTAATTCCCTATTTTGCAAAACTGTTGGCTATCCCGCGGAACTTTATGGTGCCGATGATTCTGTTCTTCTCTTTGATGGGAGTTTATCTGGTCACTTTCAACGATTTTGATATCCTGATGATGGTATTTTTCTGTTTGGCCGCAATGGCTTTGCGGCTGATGAATTTCCCTATGGCTCCGCTGTTGCTCGGGTTTATCCTCGGTGGGCTGATGGAAGATAATCTGCGTCGAGCACTGATGATTTATGATGATTCTCTCAGTTTTATGTGGCAGCGGCCGCTGACGCTGGGAATTAATCTTACGACACTCTTTATCCTGTTCTTTCCGATGTTCAGATCCTTTACGAAATCGAGAACGAATGAAAATAACTCGGCTGTCGCCGGATAACTTCAGCCTGAAAATTATCAGGAGAGCTGACTGACGTCAGCCCTCCTGGTGTTCTGTCCCGTTCATCCTATTTCCTACCCCGATTTCTACTTTCTACCGAAAAATGAGCCAAGCACTCCACGGATAATCTGTCTTCCAAGTTGACTGCCGATCGACCGGTTGATTGTAGCGGTTTCCAATTGGGGAACGCTGGATCAATGTTGCAAGTCAATTGGATCGATCTGGCTTTCAGGAGGAGAGATCAGAACCTGTTCAACGGGGTAGTGCCACTTTTCCGTCAAGAACAGACACCAATGCTTCTCCGGTTCCGAGTTGGGTTACGACTTTCTGTGTATCGAATGCCGGGTTGCTGCGGAATGAATCGGCGGCAGCTTTGATGCCAGTGGCAAAAACCGGGACACCCAGTTTGGAAAAGCCTTCAGCAAGAACCTGCAATGTAACCGTTTTTCCAGTGCCAGTAGCCCCGGCAATCAACCCATGTCGGTTGCTCATTTGACCCAGTTGCTGGATAAACCGACCCTGATCGGCTCCCAGATTAATGGTAGATTGCGGCGTAAGTCCCCCTAAATAATATCTTTCTTCAGTTTTAAAAACTCCTCGCGGGTAATCAACTCATCCTCAAACATTCGGGTTAATTCTGACAACTCTTTCAGCTGGGTCGATTGAGGTGCTTCAAGCTGCTTGACCTGTGTCCCATCGTCGGCCTGGATCAGTTTCATATTGTCGTCACGGTGCCCGAGCTTCAGTGTTGCCATTCCTCCCATTAAGCTGATCTCAAGTGTTCTGTCGTTAAATGCGGGGTCAGCCATGAGATCACTGATGCGGCGTTTGTGCTCTTGAAAATAGCGGTAAAAGTAGAAGGCTGATCCAGCGATGAGGGCGATTCCTGCAACAAAGATCAGCCAGCGGAAATCGTAGATTCCCTTGATCAGAACAACGGTGAACCCCAGTACGATCATCAACAGAATGTGGAGAATAAGAACCAGGTAGCCAAGGACAACGCCACTGAAAAAACTTTTATTTTGTTCATCATTTATTTTCATCATGTCTTAACTTCGGATTGTAAGGTTAAAAGATAAAGATAGCACAGCCGTTTAAAATGATAAAATATATCCGTAAATTCCGAGCAATTATTCTCTGAAATAGTGCTCTATCCACGTCGTCTTCTGTTACAATTAAATACTTCCTCAATTGTTTATAGGAGTGTGGCGATGGATGTTCTTGGGATTGATATCGGAGGTAGCACAATCAAGGCAGCGATCGTTGACGTTGCAACCGGTCAGCTCGAATCTGATTTTCTGCAAATTGAGACCCCACGTCCGGCGACTCCGCAGGCTGTTGCGGAATCAATTAATGCACTCGTTACTCTTCTACGCTGGAATGGTGTGGTTGGCTGCGGTTTTCCTGCCGTCATTCGTGATGGGGTGGCGATCACTGCAGCAAATATTGACTCCAGTTGGATTGATTGCGATATCCCATCACTTTTGCAAACGGCGACCGGTTGCTATTGTGTTGTCCTTAATGATGCGGATGCTGCTGGTTTGGCGGAAATGAAATTTGGTACCGGCCAGGGGCGGGCCGGTTCTGTTCTGATGTTGACTTTGGGAACTGGGATTGGCTCGGCACTGTTTTATAATGAGCGGCTTTTTCCAAATCTTGAACTTGGCCACCTGGTGGTGAATGGGATGGCTGTTGAAAAGTATACCTCTGCCGCTGTAAGGATCAACGATGCACTGAGTTGGCAGGAGTGGGCGGAGCGTTTAAATTGTGTTTTTCATTATATCGAAAGACTTTTATCCCCAGATTTGATCATTATCGGTGGTGGAGTCAGCGAGCAGGCAGAGCAGTTTTTTCCATTACTGAACACACGGGCAGAACTTACTGCAGCACATATGAAGAATCGTGCCGGGCTTATCGGTTCAGCTCTTTTTGCGGCAGAGAATCTTTATCCCTGAGCCATTTTTTCTTTTAACCTCTGAGCAATTGCTGTGCCGTCCAGTAATCCCTGCGCATAAAGCAACTCCCCCCAGGTCTTCTTCCCTTGTTGGACTTGATTATACACTTTCTCCGGGTCTCCCAACAAAATAGCCAGAATCAGTTCCTTGCGAGACATCCCCAACGTGTGCCATGCCGTTAGTTCTTCCGGGGAAACATCAAAATATGTCGTCAGATGCAAGTCGACAATGTGATCAGCGAGAGCTTCCGGATTTTTGCTGAGTTTTTGGTATGTTTCATCCAGCTGTTTGTCGGACAATTGCAACAGCTTAAGTGTCATGGGCCAGTTTCCTGACTGAGCATAAAGTGACTCAATCTGGCGAGTGTCTCGTTGACTACGTCTGGCCACATCGAAAAGGATCCATAGATGATTTCCGTCTGTTCCGGTCATTTTGGCTTTGACGATGGTACGTTTTTCAATGCCATACACGTGTGACAGAAATGAATTCTGGGTTGTTGCCAGAAAATAGGGATCTGCTGCTGCCGTATTGGCGTGGTCAAAACTGCGATCCTGAAAACAGTGGCAGTTGATGGTCGATTCTGCTGACACTAGAACCGGGATGAGCAGGAGGAATAGTAGAATTTTTATTCTCATTATTTGTGAACTTTCTCTGTGCGATGAACTTAATTTTCTTGATTCTCACCATGGTGAATGCAATGTCCCGAAATATGAAAATAAAGATAGCACAGTGTTATTAAAACCTTTTTGACTTGAATCAAAAAGGTTTTAATCGGGAATATTCACATGTTCGTTATTATGCTGAATCTCGCCGATGCTTTAATTAGATAGATTTATTGTTGCAATATCTTGGATGTGTGATAAATTTCACAATCCACTGAATATATGGAACTAATTTAATGTTGTTGGATTTTGCTTATTTTGTTTTTTCTGCTTTTGTGCAATTTCTACTTGTATATCAGTAGGTTTTCTAATCTTTTATCTGCCATGTTGGTCTATACACAGGAGTATTTTATGAAATTAAACAGCGGTGTGAAATGGTGCTTAGTGCTTATTTGTGTGTGTCTATTTACGACGCCCGCTTTTTGCGACAGCAGTTATGATCGTGAACTGATCGTCAAAGACAAAACCCGTGCGACACAGGTTGAAAAGACTTTTAAAGAGCTGATGGCTGCTTACGAGGACGAAGATGCTCAAGGTTTTCTCGATCGGGTTTCTGACGACCGTTTCCGCCAGGACTACATGACTTTTACCGATGCCCTTTACAGTGACTTCCGCAACTACGAAATCCGTCAGGTCGATTACTGGATTGACCGCATTGTCCCTGACCACATCAAGCAGTTTCTCTATGTCCGCTGGGAGAAACGTTACGAGAATCTTGACGATGGGCAACAGTTGACCACGACAGGCTTCTCTCGTTTTCTGTTTGACGAAGTTGATGGTGATTATTTGCTGATTGAGTTGGCGGGAAATCCCCTGTTCGGTGGTAGCTTGCCGGAGTGGGTTGAAGAGATGCCACAGATTTCTGGCCAGGAGATTGCTCAGAATACGACCCCTGAGATACCGACGACACCGGGTGCCGTTTGTGATTCCAGTCATCTGAGCCTTTGTGATGGCGCAAATTGTTCTTCCAATGGTGGGTATTGGTATGACGGTACGTGTAATACGGGTCCTCAAGAGCAACCAGACCTTATAATCACTGCAGTAGATGCCTCTTCTGTTATCGGCAGCTATGATTTGATAGTTGGTATACGGAATGACGGGACTGCTAGCAGTGGTAGCTGCCTCCTCTCAGATACTACCAATCCCAGTATTGTGCCT
>JAMOPE010000443.1 GCA_027064785.1 Geobacteraceae bacterium | reverse complement strand
CCATAAGGGATATTCAATGCCCGGCCAACATCGCGTAGTGCCCCTTTCGCCAACATTGTTCCAAAGGTAATAATCTGGGCAACGTTCTCTGAACCATATTTTTCGCGCACATATTCGATCACTCGCTCACGCCCATAGATACAGAAATCGACGTCGATATCAGGCATTGAGATCCGTTCGGGGTTGAGAAACCGTTCAAACAGCAAATTATAAGGCATCGGATCGATATCGGTGATTCGAATCGCATAAGCAACTAAGCTGCCCGCTGCAGAGCCCCGTCCCGGTCCGACCGGGATATCGTGATCCTTTCCCCAGTTGATAAAGTCAGCCACGATAAGGAAATACCCAGGGAAACCCATCTGCTTGATACAATCGAGTTCCTCTTCCAAGCGATCATTATACTCCTTGAGGGTCTCCTCGCTCAGGTCACGAACCCTGCGAATCTCGGCAAGGCGCTCTTCCAACCCGACGCGACTATTTTCCGCAAGAATATCATCGAGTGATTTATCAGCGGGCTTTTCGTATTGGGGAAAATGGTAGGTATCAAAATCGAGAATGAGGTTGCAGCGTTCGGCAATCTGGACCGTATTGGCAATAGCTTCGGGCTGTTCAGGAAACAGCTTGATCATTTCTTCAGGAGACTTGACGTAAAATTCGTCGTTGCAGAACCGCATCCGGTTTGGATCATCCATAGTTTTGCCGGTTTGAATACACAACAGCACTTCATGGGCAAATGCATCTTCACGGGTCAAGTAGTGGCAATCATTGGATGCGACCAGCGGAAGATCAAGTTCCTTGGAAATTTCGATCAACCCAGCATTCGCTTTCGCCTGTTCCGGTAAATAGTTTTCCTGCAGTTCCAGATAAAACCGCTGATCATCAAAAATTTGTGACATTTGCCGGGCACGTTCCAGCGCCTCTTCAGGATGATTGAGGTTAATCAATGTCGGCAGTTCACCCCCAAGGCAGGCAGACATTGCAATCAAACCCTCGTTGTGTTCAGCCAGCAATTCCCAGTCAATCCGCGGCTTATAATAAAAACCCTCCCGGTAAGCACACGACACCATATGACAAATATTTTTGTAGCCGGCAAGATTCATGCACAGCAGCACCAGATGGTACGATGCTTCAGAAGAACCCCGGGCATTTCCTTTGGTAAAACGGGAACCGGGGGCGACATAGACCTCACAACCAATAATTGGCTTGATCCCGGCAGCCATTGCCTTACTGTAAAATTCGATCGCACCAAACATATTGCCGTGATCAGTCACTGCGATTGCCGGCATTTTAAAGTCTTTAGCGCGAGCAACTAGTTCGTCCAGTTTGATGGCCCCGTCAAGAAGGCTATATTGGCTGTGTAAATGGAGATGAACAAAGTTGGAATGTTCCATAAGTATTATAAATTCCAGAGAAAACAGTGAGTTTTAGAGATACGGGAAAACAGAGCTAAGCAGATATCGGAAAACACAAGAAGGTGCGATATCAAGTCGATAAAATTTTAGCATTGTGAGAGTTTGGGGGTCAACTGAGTTAAAGTTAATCCATCCTTTTCAAGAACAACGATTTAAGGTATTTTCAAAACAATTTCAGTCACAGTTTTCTAAAAAGTTAAGTCCCCTATAAAAAAGGAAAGACTATGCGTATAGAGTCAGATCTCAAGCTTGGGTTCAAAGACGTCCTTATCCGGCCGAAACGTTCTACCTTAAAAAGCCGTTCACAGGTCAACCTGGAGCAAACCTTTACTTTTTTGCACAGCCAGCGGACGTGGAGTGGGATTCCCGTTGTTGCGGCAAATATGGATACCGTCGGAACCTTTGAACTGGCGAAAGAGATTGCCGAATTTAAACTTTTAACAGCCATCCATAAACATTATTCACTGGATGACTGGGCTCAGTTTCTCAGCCAGCAGAATGACTCAATTTATGAACGCATCATGGTCAGTACCGGGACATCGGAAGCAGATTTTGAACAGCTGATAAAAATTATTTCCGCACACCCGAAACTTGCGTTCATCTGTATCGATGTTGCCAACGGCTATGCCGAATCGTTTGTTGCCTTTGTCCGGCAATGCCGTAAACGTTTCCCCGATAAAACTATCGTTGCCGGGAATGTTGTCACCGGAGAAATGGTTGAAGAACTGATCCTTTCAGGAGCCGACATCGTTAAAGTCGGTATTGGTCCGGGATCAGTTTGCACCACTCGGGTTAAAACTGGCGTCGGCTACCCACAGCTTTCGGCAGTCATCGAATGTGCCGATGCTGCGCATGGTCTCGGTGGACGGATTATCTCTGATGGTGGTTGTGTCAGTGCCGGGGATGTTGCTAAAGCATTTGGCGGGGGTGCCGATTTTGTCATGCTCGGCGGGATGTTTGCCGGCCATGATGAAAGTGGTGGAAAGCTGGTCGAAATCGATGGTAAAAAATACAAACAATTCTACGGAATGAGCTCCGAAACAGCCATGCGACAATATACCGGTGGTGTTGCCGACTACCGTGCATCGGAAGGGAAAACGGTCGAAGTCCCCTACCGGGGTCCCGTCTCCGAAACGGTCAAAGATATTCTAGGAGGGGTCCGTTCCAGCTGTACCTATGTCGGGGCGGCAGCACTCAAAGAACTGACCAAACGCACGACCTTTATCCGGGTTCAGGAACAGGAAAATAAAACATTCTCCTAATCGGAAGAACACCATCGGAGGCTAATTTGAAGAAAATCGACAAGAATCATCATTGGATTATCGGGATATGAGTAAAAACAACCGGATTGAATATACGCTTCATCCTCTACGGGATACCCTCTACAACGAGTTGCACATCCGCCCGTTTTATCCGGTGGAATCGCCACAGAAGATAACCCATTTAGCCGCTGTCAGCAATCAGGAAGAGCTAAAAGAAGTGTACCTGCTGATATGTGATCTCTGTAAACGTTATGAAGTCAATCCACCCTCATCCGACACAAGAACCTTTCATCAGTCTTTTGGTGGTTTTGTCATCAACTGGGAGCGCCATGTCGAATTTTACTCCCTGACAATTTTGCAACCGGCATCAGTCAAGGGAGAACCTTTCGAACAGACTGCGATTGACCTGCTGCCCGCGGACTGGGTACGACAACTTCCCGGGCATATAATTGCAGCCTTTCACATCATTCTTGACAATCAGCAGCTCGATTATAGTGCGGATGCCCTCACCCGCTACTTTGAAGGACAGCCGGTTATGCTGAGTGGCACTTACGCGGGAAAAGCAGAAATATACACCGCATTCAAACTCCATGGTGACGGTCATGGGAGAATTATGATCCGCGATAAGGGGATGAACCAACTTCAGACCGGCCGTCTAACCCGGCGTTTTATTGATGTGGAGACATACCGACTGCTGTCGTTGTTATCATTGCCACTTGCCCGGCAGATCACCCCGCAGCTGCTCGACATGGATCATCAATTAGCAGATATCCTGACCGATGTTTCCAGGCTCGATGATTCCAGTGGCGAACGGAGTATTCTTGAAAAATTGACAAAAATTGAAGCCCGGCTTGAAACCTACCGGGCTAAAACAACTAACCGATTCTCTGCAACCCGCGCCTATCATCAACTGGTCAAAGATCGCCTGGAACGGATCAAAGAAGTGAAGGTCGATGAACACCTGTCGATCGGAGAATTTATCGGCCGGCGACTCAACCCGGCATTACGAACCTGCGAATCGGCACAGCGCTGGATGGAGGATCTTTCTAAACGGATTGAACGCGCCAGTGATCTGATGAGAACCCGCGTCAATCTCACCCTCCAAGAGCAGAACCGCTCTCAGTTAGAGGCAATGAACCGTCGCAGTCGGCTCCAATTTCGTCTGCAGGAAACTGTCGAAGGTCTCTCAATTGCCGCAATCAGTTACTATGCCATTGGATTACTCAGTTATCTATTCAAAGGTTTACCATTGAAGCATTGGGGACTGGACAAGAATGTTCTTCTAGCTGGTTCAATACCGATTGTGCTGATTTCAATCTGGTACATCACCCGACGAATCAAACGTCGTCTAATCAGGACTGAAGATCTCGATGATGAATAAAAAAACGGCTGCCTTTACAAAGCAGCCGTTTTTTATAGAAACAGAGGCTCTTTTACTAAAAGTCGGGGAGTGGTGGTGGCAACTGATCAAAAATTGTCGTAAAAGTCCACGATAGATCATTACCCAACGGGTTCCCCAAAGCATCAGCAAGATCCGCTCTGACAGTGACCGTATAGTCACTGTTGGGGATCAGCATTTGTGCTGGAGTGAATATCAGGCGAAAATGTTCAGTATCATAATCAAGACTTCCCGCAACTGAACCATTCGGTCCCGATAGATCAAAAATGGTCCCAGTCAGTAATGTTTCATCAAGAGGCTCATCAAAAGTGATCGAAATAACCGCATCAATAGAAGAAGTGTCATTTGCTGGAGGCAACTGATCCTGAATCTGTGGGGGTTGCATATCCCATGTCAGCAGATCCTGCTCCAGACGCTGTTCGTACCTATCAAGGAGATCACCATCGAGATCATCCAAGTTAATCTGCGCACTGATTGCCGCGGTCAACACTGCGATATCAATAACAGGGTGACCATTCCTCTCGTCTGTCAGAGCCTGCTCGATCACCACAGCCTGTTCAAGAATTTGATCACTGATTAAATACGCGACCAAGGGCTGGTCGGTTGTGGAAAGTTGTCCAACATTTTGTGTAATCGAATGACGCAACTGCCCCATCAGTTCTGCTACGACCTGTGCAGCACGGTGGGTACGGCTAAATTCGACAAGCTGATCTCCGCTGACACCACCGAGTGAAATGTAATCATTGAAAAGAGAGACGGCACCATCAATACCAAGCTTAGCGCGAACAGACATCTCTGCTTGGTCGGAGGAGAAAGAAGGATTCTTCGCCTGTTCCAGACTCACCAGTGTTGTCAGTGGCGAAACAAACTGCCAGTGCCCCGGTAATGATTCCAATTGATAGCTAGAGGTAACAGGAGATCCACTATCTTCATCAATTGTTTCTCCTGAGACAACATCAACAACAACAGGATAGTCTTCCCCGTCCCCGGGATTGACCTCGAGAGAGTAGCTTCCGCCAGCCCCTGATCGAACCTGTGGTTCACCGTTGTCATAAACACGGTTACGGTTACGATCAAGAAAAACACGGGCATTTTGTAAATAACCGTCAGCAACGACCCCACTGAGTGTCGTCACTGCTGCGGCACTACTATCATCAGCAGCTTTACCCGAACCGGCAGAGTCACCACCACCTCCACCACCACAGGCCGAGAGAAAAAGAAGCGGAAGTAAACCACACAGATATATCGTAATTATCGAGAAACGTTTCATGATTTATCCTCCTGTTACTGCAAAGGTTTCGGGATGATGAGCGAAACATCATCTTCCGTCGAGTTGACATAGACCCAGTATCCAATCCAAGGGATCAGGATTGCGGGGTCATCCCCTGCAGCACTGGAAAATTCGTTTCCACCGCCCCAGTCACTTCCACGGTAAGAGTAAATACCGTCAACAATAAGATTGCTCTCTGCTGCAGCTAACCATAAAACCGGCGAGTTATCCCCGATTCGC
>JAMOPE010000442.1 GCA_027064785.1 Geobacteraceae bacterium | reverse complement strand
TCCGGAAGCTGTTCAGGGAGAGCCTCATGATAACGCTGCGGCAAACAACCGGCAACAACCAGCAGCTTGCAACGACCACTTTCCTTATAGTCTGCAACCTCGAGAATTGTATCGACCGATTCCTCTTTGGCATCATTGATAAAGGAGCAGGTATTGACAATGATGATATCAGCCTCAGCCTCTTCGAGGGTGATTTCGTAACGATCAACAGGCAAATGTCCGAGCATCACTTCAGAATCAACCAGATTTTTCGGACAACCGAGGCTGATCAGACTTACTTTTAATTTATCCACGTAACAGTTTCCGTTTCCTATGAGCGCATATTTTCAAATTGCAGTTCAACATCAAGATCTTTCCCTTTGAGCATCTGCATAATCTCCTGCAAATCATCAATCTTCTTGCCGGTGACCCGCACCTGATCTTCCATAATCTGCGCTTGAACTTTCAGTTTTGTCGCCTTGATTAACTTGACGATTTCTTTCCCTTTGTCTTTGCTGATCCCCTGGACGATGGTTGCCCTAACCCGGACAGCACCGGCAGAAGCCGCTTCTTCATTGCCGTAATTGAAACACTTTGGTGAGACCTTACGCCGGACCAGCTTTCCGATCAGAATATCCTTGATTGCCTGTAGCTTGTAGTCATCGGCTGCAAGAATTTTCAAGGTATCGTTTTCCAGCTCCAATTCATTTTCTGTCCCCTTAAAGTCGTAACGTTGGGAAATTTCTTTTTTTGCCTGATTGATTGCATTATCGACTTCCTGCAGATCAACTTTCGAAACAATATCAAAACTTGGCATTACATCTCTCCTTCGTATTCAGCTTTCCGATTTTAAATTTATATTTTAGCGTCACTGCCAACCTCCACTTTTAACCACAGATCAACACAAATTTACACAGATAATATTCATAATATGATTCGCTCCCATTCAAGTTTTGGGTGTTTGAAATTAAGAAGCAAACCAACCCTGAGACCCGTTATTTTCAGATAATTAATAATTTGAGCCTTTTCATTGTTTCCGATCCTCTCAATGACCTTTGTGTCTACTACAATTCTATTAAAAACTATCAAATCAGGCATATACTCGCCAACTTGAACGGCTTTATAAGTCACGGGAAAGCGGGCCTGTTGCTGATAAGGGATTTGTTGCAATCCAAATTCTACAACCAGTGCATTTTCGTACGGTTTCTCTAACAATCCATGTCCAAGGGTATTCAGAACTTCGAAGGCACATCCAATAATCTTATGAGTTTCTTCCTTGTATAAAAATCTGTGTTTATCTGTGTCCATCTGTGGTTCCATATTGCCTTCAGATCAGGGTACAGTTTTTTACTCCGACACGAATCAAAATCCCAGCTGCTGCCCCGGATCAACCAGCTCAACCCCCGGTGGCCGGACAAAAGAGAACAACTGGTCATTAAGCTGCTGGTTAATCTTTATGTCCTTGAACTCAATCGCGGTTCGATTCCCGCTTGGGTCAGTCACAAGAGTCGCTATTATCGGGAAAATCTTCCCCGTTTTATGTTGTTTCAGCCAGATATTAACGGCATCTCGACTAACCACAATCTCAATTTGAGTAATAAATTGGGAGGGGTTAAGTGGAGTCAGAAACAAGCGGTAATCCCCGGAATCGGTTAACCGTGGAGAATTCCACTCAATAGAAAAATCATGTGACAACTGCCCCAGGCCACTGAGAAAAGTGACTGGGTTCTCCCCCTGTTCAGCATCAATCTTTTCCAAATCACTGGCAATAACCTGAAGGTTCTCCGGGATATAAACCCAGAGTGTTTTGCCATCAGAGATGATCTCCTGCACGCTCGGTTTACGATACTCCCAGCGAAATTTTGCAAGGGACTGTTTTGCAGAAGAGATGAACTTGAACTGAACGCTCCCCTCACCCCGCTGTGTCCGGCCAATCGATGCAATGCGTGACTGTTGCAGGAAATCAGCCTGAAAATCACCAATCTTCTCATCAGCAGGAGTCTGATATTTAAAAGGAGTTTCAAGGGCAGTAATAACATCAGATAATTTAATATCCGTGGCACTGGATAGCACCGGGACAAATAACAGCAACAGGCTTATCAGCAGCCTTTTTAACATGAGGAGACTCCGTTTTCAGAAAGGGAAGAGTATTGCGGTAAGTTTATCAGATTCCACCGGGAGGCGATAGGGTTGCTATGATCCTGATAAAGAGTCAGGACGTGGACGACTCATTTTTTCTGCTTCGATAAAAACCCGCTTAACCCGGGGGAAGCGTTCCTTGATCTCGAGGTCAAGAGAACCAATCTGTCGTTCCACCATATCAGCTGAGGCACTATCGACAAAATCGACACTCATGGTGACAAGAATAAATTCCGGCCCCATATGCATTGTCAGAACTTCGTTGACCCCATCAACGATAGAACTTTGTTGAACAATGTCATTAATCCCGGCAACAATCTCGGGATCAGCACTTTCACCAATCAATAAGCCTTTGGTTTCACGTGCCAGCCAGATAGACGTCCCGATCAGAAGACAACCGATAATAACCGATGCCGCCCCGTCAAAAAGCATATTCCCCGTTAAATGAGTCAGAGTAATACCGATCAAAGCGACCAATAACCCCAACAACGCCGCCGAATCCTCAAACAATACAACAAGAATCGAGGGATCCTTTGTCTGATTGATCGCTCTTATATAGCCATTATCACCCTTAGTATGCCGAAATTCACGTAAAGCAAAAATCCATGCAGCTCCTTCAAAAATAATGGCCAAACCAAGAACAAGATAGTTAATCAGTGGATTTGTCGGCGGTTGAGGGTGGAGAATATGGTGAATTCCTTCATAAACAGAAATTCCACCACCAAGGGCAAAAATAAGAATGGCAACGATAAAGCTCCAGAAATAGATCTCTTTACCGTGACCGAAGGGAAAATCTTTATCAGCGGGTCGCTTCGCCTGCTTCATCCCATACAGCAGCAACCCCTGATTACCGGTATCGACCAGCGAATGAATCGCTTCAGAAAGCATCGCTGAACTGCCGGTAAAAAATGCCGCAATAAATTTTGTCACCGCAATCAGCGTGTTTCCCGCCAACGCCGCAAAAATAACTTTTTTAGATCCGGAAGCCATATCTCTTTCTTAACTCCGACGTCGTTCAAACAATGACTGCAGATCGAGCAGAAAGACGATCTCGCCACTGCCAAGAATCGTTCCGCCACTGCAGCCCCGAATTTGATCAAAGGGTTCCGGTAACCGCTGGACAAAGACTTCCTGCTGCCTGATCAGCCGGTCAACAACCAACCCGACCTTCCGACCCAATACCTCTGTGATAACAACAGAGACCGGATCGTGAGGGTCCCCTTTGGGGCGTCGGAGAATCTTGCGCAATGAGAGGAGCGGCAACAATTCATCAAGATAATGGATCATCAATTGTTTGCCACTACTTTGAACATCCGCTGCCGCAATTTCAACTGTTTGTACCACCCGGGTAATCGGCATTGCCATTCGGGTTCCGTCACTCTCGACAATGAGAACCCGTATAATAGCCAACGACAGGGGCAGCTTAAGAATAAAGCGAGTTCCTGCACCGGGAGAGGAATCGATCGATAAGATACCACCGACATGTTCCACCGCAGTTTTCACCACATCCATCCCGACCCCGCGCCCCGAGGTTTCATTGACCTCCTCAACGGTCGAAAAGCCGGGCTGGCAGATGAGTTGAAACAGGTCATAGTTGCGAATCGATTTTGCCTGTAGAGAGGACAGCAATCCAACGGTAAGGGCCCGTTGACGGATTTTTTCGGGATCGATACCGCAGCCATTGTCCGCAACTTCAACCAGAACCTGATCACGCTCCCGCCAGGCCTTAACCGTCACCGTTCCTGCCTGATCAATCCCGTGATCAACCGCATTGCGCACCATGTGAATCAACGGATCGGTCAGCTCTTCAACAATCGCCCGGTCGAGTTCAATATCCATCCCGTCGGTCTCAAAAGTGATCTCTTTTTCACTATTACGCGAGAGATCATGAACTGTCCGTGATAAGCGTCCTGCCAGACTCTCCAGTGAAACCATCCGCACCTGCAGCACCTGATGATGGAGATTTTTAACCAGCCGGACCATTTGTCCGACTCCATCATCCAGTTCATTCCAGTCCCGTTTTTTCAGAGCATTCTGTAACTGATAGCGGTTAGTAATCAACTCACCGGCGAGATTGATGAAATGGTCAAGGAGCTCGGTACTGATACGAACCGTTTTCCCTGTGGGCTGTTTTTTCTGTTTTTTTGCTGGTTCGTCCTCTGGAGGAAAAGAGATGTCCTTCAGCTCACTGTATTTTTCAAGTTGCTGACAGAGTTCTTCCTGCTCAAGATCGGTTTCAAGCCTCACCAGAAGCTGCACCGGAGCTTCTCCCTGCAACAAATCCTCTTTCGAAGGGGTCGATTTGAGGATGGTCCCAAAATCGGTCAACCGCTTTAACAATACCAAAAATCGGGGACCGGGAGCAGCAACCGTATCGTGCAGTTTTAACTGAATCAAGACACCCTTTTTGCTGGAATCCGGTACGATCTCTCTGGGCTCATCTACAACTGTGGCATCAGCAACCTGTTCCTTGGGGGTGGAAACGATAAAACGGTCGACATTCCGTTCCGCTTGATCACTGCGAATATCACTCAGGAGCAAACCCAGCAGGTCGGTCGCTTCAAGCAGCCAGTCAATTTCAACACCACTGATCCGTTGTGCCTGGCGACATCCATCAAGACGGTCTTCAAGGTGGTGAGCCAATCGGGCAGTTTCACCATACTCCATTGTCGCCGCCATCCCTTTGATCGAATGGGCCTCACGAAACAGGGCATCGATCCCCTCCGGATCATCGGGATTGCTATCGAGTTGTAACAGGATATTGACCATAATTTCGAGATGCTCAGTCGCCTCATTGAGAAACATCTCTTTAAATTTAGCAATATCCATCACGACCACCCTGCATAAAAACTATATCGACTTTCATCCGCTGATAACCCGATCGACAACTTCCAGAACCTGGCGACTCTGAAACGGTTTGACGATAAAATCCAGTGCTCCGGCATTAATAGCATCGAGAATCAGTTTTTTCTGACCCAATGCACTGCACACCACAATATTCGCCTCAGGAAATTCGCTCAGGATTCCCTTCAATGCCTCGATTCCACCCATTTCAGGCATGACGATGTCCATCGTCACCAGGTCGGGTTGATGAATCCGATACTCATTTATCGCCGCCTTACCATCTTCTGCCTCGGAGACAACCTGCCATCCGGCTTCAGTAAAAATATCGCCAAGCATCGTACGCATAAACAGTGCATCATCGACGATCAAAACCCGCTTAGCCATGTGAACCTCCGGCCGGGGCACAAAGAGATTCAACCTTGAGCTGCAATTGATCAAGATCAAACAGACTGATCATTTCGCCATTCCAATTGATGATTTCGCTGATGTAATCACGCTCCGCATAGTTCTGAATCCGGTTCGACGCACTAATTTCCACCGTAATGATAGCCTGAACCTGATCGACTCCCAAAGCAACCGGGCCGCGCTCATTCACCAGAACAATTAAACGATATCCTACTTTTCCCGTTGGAAATTCAAGAATCCGCGACAGA
>JAMOPE010000441.1 GCA_027064785.1 Geobacteraceae bacterium | reverse complement strand
GGCAACAACTGCCCCCTCATCCGCCCTGTCGGGCACCTTCTCCCCAATGGAGAAGGAAACAATGAGTAGCAACTGAAAGTCTTGGACTAAAGTCCATGGTTTTCACCAGCGTGATGGGACAATAAACAACTTTTCAAGGCGAACCAGCAACGAGCTATTTTATTCAGCAGCAACTCCGGTGATCTGTAAATTATCGAATTCTGTTACAGAATCAGCCTTGGTCCACAACCCAACATACCCTTGAGCAAAGGAAGAATCATAATGGTCGAGATACAAAGTCCCATCCAAATATGCCTGGATATGATTCCCTTGCACAACAACCCGTATCTGGTGAAATTTCCCCAGTTCCGGTGCTGAAACTTTGGCAGATGCAATCTGCCGACGGTAGCCATTTTTAAAGGTGTAGAGTCTGAAATTATCTTCCAAAGCATTGGCTCGAACAATATAGAAGTTTTTCTCATCAACAGCCCGAAAAACAAGTCCACCACTGGCATCGATCCGACCCGAAATTGGTTTAAAATCGACACTGATGTCGGCATCACCATATTGCTTATCCTGCCGCAGAATAAGTGGATAATACTCTGCTGTTGCAGACTGCTGAACAACTCCCCGAGTAAAAATCCATTTTCCTGACCACTGTTTCCAAGAAGAATCCTCAGTACTAAAGTCGTCACTAACTGTTTTTGCTTTCGCAGAGGAAATGGTGACTTGGGTGACGTTCTGTACTTTACTGTCACAATCAGCAGAAAAGAACAACAACGTCACGACAAAGAAAGCGGAAAATAATCTCATAATAGCGACCTGCCCCTTAGATAAAATGTTAAATAACTATCCTCATCAATTATAACCGACCTCACAGCGGCAAGACAACTTTCACCAGCAACCCGCCGTCAGGCTGGTTATGGGCGGTAATTGTCCCACCATGTAACTTGACAGCACGTTCAGCAATAGCAAGGCCAATTCCGGTTCCACCGCTCTGGCGATCACGTGCATCGGCGACCCGGTAGAAGGGTTCAAAAAGCTTCCCCAACAATTCTTCAGGAACACCGTCACCCTGATCGCTGACTTCGATTGTAACCGACTCTTCCGTGGCAGACAGAGAGACTGTAACAATGGTCTCATCAGCTGTATATTTCAGTGCATTGCGTATGACATTTTCAAAGGCCTGTGTCACCAATTCGGCAGCCCCAAAATATTCGATATTTTTTACCCCGTTATAGACAACCTGACACCGCCGACGGGCTGCCTCAAAGTTTGCATCTTCAACCAGTTGAACCAACAACTGTGACAGATCAAACGTTTGGAATGGGGGTGTTTCAGCTCCCGTTTCGAGGCGGGTCAAGCCGAGCAGCTGTCCGATCATTGTATTCATCCGCTCGGCTTCCAGCTCAATCCGGGTCAACGCTTTTTCACGGGCTTCCGGTTGTTTCTGCCGTGCCAGCTCTAGAGCAATCCCCATCCGGGTGAGGGGCGAGCGGAGCTCATGGGAAATGTCGCGCAGCAACCGTTGTTGCGAGCCGACAAGGTCTTCAATTTTCCCCGCCATTTCGTCAAAATCGCGGGCAAGTTCACTCAGCTCGTTCTTCCCTTTAATTTGATCGCCAAGCCGCGTTGTCAGATCCCCGGCAGCAAAGCTGCGGGTTGCCTGACGTAACCGGGTAATCGGTGCGGTCAGAGTCCGGCTGAGAAAGTAACAGACCAACGCTGTTATGAGCAACAGTGCCAGTAATTCCCAGCCGAGAAACCCACGGACAACATCGTGAAGGGCAGAATGGCCGGAAGGACGGCTGGGAACATTGATTGCGACCACATACGTGCGGCCGGAGTCAGCGGTGACAGCCATCGCCAGGTTATTACGCTGCCCCATCATCGGGAAAACAACTTTGTTACTTTGTAAGGCCTGTTGAGCCAGATGGCGAAAGCGGCGCGGATAAGGCTGGCGCAACAGCGGTGCCCCCCGATCATCAAATAATAAAAGTCGAATTCCCGATTTTCTATTGAGCTTTACTGTCAGCCTTTCAAGCCCTTTAACACCATCTTTTTCATAGGCATAAATCGCTTCACGCCCATATTCGGTCACCGCCTGCCGGGCAAAGTTCTGGTGAGACAACAGAGGAAACCGCTGATCGCGGAAGTAGGTGAGAGCCATCACTGCTGTTGAGACCAGGACAATGATCAGAAGGAAATAGAGAAATATTTTCAAAAATAGACTACGCATCATGCCGACTCTTCGGGGAGAGAATACAGATAACCGACACTACGGATTGTTCTTATTCTTTCGGTCTGGCCGGAAAAATGACCAAGTTTCTTCCGCAGAGCACTGACATGAACATCAATGCTGCGATCGTACGCCGACAACCGGCGGCCGAGAACTTTCTCGACTAAATCTTCCCGGCTGATCACTTCGCCTGCATGGGACAACAGAATCTTAAGCAGGGTAAATTCAACCGAGGTCAGTTCGACATTCTTCCCGCCACATTTAACCGTTCGACTAGCTGAACAAAGAGTGACATCCCCGATGACCAGTTCGGTGCGGATTTTGTTTGACTGTGCCGCAGGGATATTTTCGATCCGCCGCTGAATCGCCCGAATTCGTGCGATCAGTTCCCGGGGGTTAAATGGTTTGGGGAGATAGTCATCGGCTCCCAGTTCCAATCCGACGATCCGGTCAATATCATCACCTCTGGCCGTCAGCATAATGACCGGGACACTGCTTTTTTCGCGGATCTTTCTCAGGACATCAAAACCGTTGATTCCCGGCAGCATCACATCGAGAACAACCAGAGCATAATCATCAGACAAAACCTGTTCGATACCCTGTTCCCCATGGTTTACTGTCTCGACATGAAACCCTTCACCCGCCAAGTAATCGCTCAGCAGTTCACACAACTCAATATCATCATCTATGACCAGTAACCGCTCCATAATGACTCCTTATGAAAAACATCATACCCGTATCTTGTTTTGTGGAGTGTAAAAAAATGTTAAGTGGCCGTTTTTCGTATCAACAATTTTCATCATCATGCGTTATGACAAATGAAGAACCACTTCAATATTCAGGAGGGAAAAATGGAGAAATGCACAATCACCATGCTGCCACACAAAAAAGAGAGCAGCCGATTGATCCTTCATGGAAACAGCGACGAAAACTGGTATATCGCATCATCAACCAATGACAACTTCTGTGCCGAAGGAACGTGGCAGGACTGGGTGAAATTGGCACAGGCAGTTCTTGCCGAAGATCGCTTGAGACAAGCATAAAGAATCATTATCCCTTTTTAACTGGTGGATGCTTACATAACTTTACAAAAAGCGAACACCACTTAACCCACACTTAAGATTCTTTTCTCTATAGTGTCCTCAACAGACACCAACAACATTGAGACACAAGGAGAAAGATTATGAAAAAAATTGCGCTTCCATTAACCGTATTTCTCGCCCTTTTGTTAACCAGCAGCTTTGCTCTTGCCGGACCCGGAAAAAGAGCAGGAAATTGTAACGGTAAAGGACAGCATACCCAGACAATGACCTACGAGCAACATAAGGTTCAGATGGATAATCGTTTAGAGCGGATGGGTGTGGTTCTCGACTTAACAGCCCCACAGAAAAAGCAGTTGCGCAACTTGTTTGACCAACACTGGAAAGAGCATCAGGCAATGCGTACCGAGATGCAGTCGAGCCGCGATGCAATGCAGGCAACCAGATGGGACAAGAACTTCAATGAGAAGGAGTTCCGTGCCCAGGCACAGAAGCATGCCGATTTAAAAACTGACATGATGGTTGACCGTGCTAAACGGCAGCAGCAGGTTCTTGCAATCTTGACTCCCGAACAACAAAAGAAAATGGAACAATTGCGCGGATTGGGAATGGGGCACGGGGGCAAGCATGGTGGAAGAGGCCATGGAATGAATTCAGGGTTTGGCCCAGGGGCTAACAACTTCTAAATGAATTGACCAAATAAGACAGGAAAGGCGGGATTCCAAATGGAACCCCGCCTTTCTATTTTCACTTCACAAAAAATCAGATTTCAAAAACATCCCCATCTTTTGCAACATCAAGTTCCAGAGAATCGAGCTGCGCCAACATCTCCGGCCCAAGGTGGGTTAAAACCAGGCGCCGACACCCAAGCCGGGTTCGTTCTCTGAGCAATGTCTGATAATTGAGATGCCCGGGAACCGACTGGTTATGGTTAAAACACTCGACAATCAGAAGATCACACTGGCAAGTCAGGGGAATAAGGACGTCCGTCCACTCGGTATCTCCGCTATAAGCGATAATTTTACCGCCTGATTCCAATCTAAATCCATAAGCATATTTGCTGCCCCCGTGCGTCACCGCTAACGGTAAAATTTGTAAATCATGAAGCCAGAAAGCCTTCCCGTCTTCCAGTACCTGATAATTAACCGGAAAATCAAGATTCTTGGCTGATAAGCCCGGATAAAGGGCATTCGCAACCGTTTCAACCCGCTTTTTCAATCCTTCCGGACCAATCAAGGTCAGAGGACGGGTCCGGTGGGAAAGATACTTCCCTTCAAGGAACAGGTAAGGAATCCCGCCGAAATGGTCCCCATGCAGATGACTGATCACAACAGCATCGACTTCGAGCAGATTAAGCCCGCAACGTTCCAACCCAATAAGGCTGGAGCTACCGCAATCGATCAGGATCTGCTGCTCAGCAGTCTGCAGATGGAAACAACTGTTCAAGCGGCCGCCACTGCCAAAAGCGTCCCCCGTCCCGACACAGGTCAATTTCATCACTATTCCCCCGCTTATTTCCCCTGTGGAGCCAAACGCGCCAATTCATCATCAATCATCTGACCGATTGCACGATATGTCCGCTTGTGAACCTTCCGGCCATTGACAAACAGAGCTGGTGTTCCACGCACACCAATTGCTTTCCCTGCGGCGATCTCGGCCTGAATTTGTTTTTCCAACGCAGGATCAGCAAGATCTCTCTTGAACTGTTCCATGTCAAGACCGGCCTGCTGTGCCAGTTCTTCAATTTTTTTCTGGTTTAAATTGTTATAATTCGCGAACAAAAGATTGTGCAACGTCCAGAACTTCCCCTGTCGCTGGGCTGCTAACCCGGCAATGGCTGCCTGCCGGGAGAATTCGTGCATATTAAGCGGGAAATTTTTAAAAACGACCCGAACCTCGCCCTGATAATCGTCGAGTAACGTATCGAGCAAATCAACAGTTCGCGAACAGTAGGGGCACTCAAAATCGTCAAAAATAACAATCGTCACCGGTGCATTGGGATCACCATGAATCGGAGCCCCCTTAATCGGGATTGCGGCACGTGGTTCAAGAACTAACTGCAGAAGTTGATGCTGATCTTTTGATTGAAGCAGCAACCGGTCTTTCCCCTGCGGGGTAATACCGATGATATCAGGACCAACGCCAATCGCCCCCTGTGGGCGACCTTCACGATCAAGAATTTCAACCGTTCCCTTTTCAGTCAAAATATAAATCCGCCCTCCATCCGCAGTAACCGCAACCTGACGAATAGCCTCTCTGACCCCAAGAGTCCGCAACAAACTGGCATCAAGAACCTCAGCAAAGCTTGCTGTGGAACCAAGAACCAGAACCAGCAGCAATCCCATCATTCGATACATTTCATTTCTCCTTCAGATTAAACTCTGATTTCTAAATAGTGCATGTTAATATAGTACCATTCATTTTTTTACTTTCCATGATCTATTTCACATTGGATTGACATGGCTGAAGAGACATCCCAAATAATTTTTGCCCTTGCCGTCATCCTGATTGCTTCACTGGTCGGTGGTCGACTGGCATCGCAAATCCATCTTCCCAAGGTCACAGGCTATCTGTTAGCCGGGCTGGTGATTGGTCCGTCATTTGCCAAAATGACCGGATTACCGCAGATTGTGACGCCATTCGCCCTTGATGAACTGAAGTTGATTTCTGATGTCTCCCTTGCTCTGATCTTGATGAACATCGGCGGGCAACTGAGAACCGAGAACCTGCGGCGCTGGAAAGAACGGATTTTTATCTTCTCCCTGTCCGAATCAATAGCCACCGGACTATTGGTTGGAGGCTCCGTCTTTGTCGTTAATCAGTATATTGTTCAGCAGAGTATCGCCGATATCAGTCTGACTCAATCATCACTGCTGTTCGCGATCTTCACCGGAACCATCAGTATTGCCACCGCACCGGCGGCAACATTGATGGTTGTCCGTGAATACGAAGCGGAAGGACCCGTGACGTCGACGGTTCTGACTCTGGTCAGTTTAAATAATCTGATCTCAGTTTTCGCCTTCTCCATCGCTATTCAATTATTGATCGCCCCCTCGGGGAATCTGACTACGATCCTTTATCAACTGTGTGTTCCACTTCTGCTGGGAGGGTTGTTTGGCTTCATTATGTCACTCTGGGCACAACGCCTTGAACTGCCGAGTGAACATAAAATTCTTCTATTGGGTGGAGTGACCGCCGTTGCTGTTATCAGCCGCCGGCTTGGTCTTGAACCACTGCTGTCATGCCTGGCATTGGGGATAATCCTTGCTGACAGTTCTCCGCGCTGGCACCGGCTGCTTAAATCACTCAACGAAGTCGACTATCCCCTTTATGTCATCTTCTTCGTGCTGGCCGGGGCAAACCTCCATTTTGACACTCTGGCTCACATCGGGTTGCTTGGGGCAACCTACGTCCTTGCTAGGACCTGCGGGAAGCTGGTTGGTGCCTCGTTAGGGGCTCGCTGGGGAAAGTTCGGACAGCGGGAGCAGAACTGGGTTGGAATGACGCTGCTTTCTCAAGCAGGGATGGCCATTGGACTGGCAGCAACCCTTGCCAAGCAGTGGCCCGAAGGGGGACATCTGGTTCAAACGATTATCCTTGGCTCAGTGGTTATTTTTGAACTGATTGGCCCATTAGCGGTTCGTTGCGGATTAGTCAGGGCGGGAGAAGTTCCGCTGTTGTCGCTGTTGCGTAAGCGAGCACCCCAAAGCGGGATGGAGGGGCTTCACAGCGTCGCCAACCACTTCCGCAATAACATTGGGCTGCCGGCAGGTCACAACCTCGATGATCCCGGGGATATTCTGGTCCGTCACGTTATGCGGCATAATGTTGAAACAATCAACCACGGTGTTCCATTTCAGGAGCTGCTGCGGGTCATTGCCCACAGCCGCTACGACCGTTTTCCGGTCGTGGATGACGATCAGAATTTTATCGGCATTATCAATTACACCGAAATTCGTAATTTGTTGTTCGATCAATCACTGTCAGATCTGCTGGTCGCCCGTGATCTGGTATCGACAACACATCACTCCATTCCACCCGATACCCCGTTACGCGAAGCACTGAAGACCTTTCGCAAAAAACGCAATATCAGCTATTTCCCGGTGATTCATCCCGATGAGCCCAAAAAGCTGCTGGGAATCCTCAGTCAGAACGATGTCCTTGCTGCATTTAGACGGCTGGATCTGGATGAATAAAAAAAGGACATGTCACAAAGACATGTCCTTTTTTTATTTCAAGCGGTGTTCAGACTTTGTCCGTTATTTCTTCTCCAAATATTTCTTTGCAGCTGTTGCCTGAGAAGAATCGGGATACTCTTCGATCACCTTTTGCATTGTCGTTGCAGCATTTTCACCATCACCCAACGCATTGAACGCCAACGCCTGCTTTAACATTGCGGCAGAAGCTTTAGGATGTTTTGGATATTTACTGATGACATCCTGAAACTGCAGGATCGCTTCCTCATACTTTTTCTCACCGTAGTACGCCTCACCAATCCAGTAGAGCGCATTGACATAAAGATCGTGTCCTTCATATTTGGCAACAAATGTTTCCAGATCTTTACGCCCTTCAGCAAATTTTTTCTGATTACGGATTAAATCGAGGGCATCCTGATAAAGCTGTTCTGCCGACACCGCCGTTACAGCGGCTGTAGGTTGTTTCTGTCCTCCCCCCGCATTGGTCGACGGGACAACCGAAACAACAGGCGGTTTTTCCAGCTCATCAACCCGGGTTGTCAAAGAAGAAAGTTGTAGACCAAGGTCATCTTTGATCAGCTGTAACTCGTCATTCAAAGCACGATTGTCCTGTCCCAGATCGTCAATCCTGCCATTAACAGACTGAAACTCAACCCGCAGATTATCAAGACCGGCAAGCAGTTCGGCAATCTGCCGCTGCTGGGTCTCGCCACCAGCTTTCTGTGATTGAGACATCTCGCCCTTCTGGATTTCGAGCTGTGCCAGCCGCCGCTTCATCTCTTCCAGATCTTTTTCCATTCGCAACTGATCCTGAGTCGGCGGCACACACCCCGACAACATCAAAAGACTCAGAAGTATCAATAGAAAACGCATCAGATTTCCTCCATGAACTGCGAAAACAAAAAGGGCCGCTCAATATAAACTGAGCGGCCCCGATTGATAAACAGAAACGATTAGCGCTTAACTTTGAAATCAGCGCGACGGTTCTTAGCCCATGCTTCTTTAGTATGAGCAGGGTCAACCGGCTTCTCTTCACCGTAAGAGATGATGGCCAATCGCTCAGCAGCAACACCAAGGGAGACCAGATAGTTCTTGGTTGCCAGGGCACGTTTCTCGCCGAGAGCCAGGTTATACTCGTCGGAGCCACGCTCATCACAGTGACCTTCAATCAGAACTTTGACAGCAGGAGCAGCTCTCAACAGACCGGCATTGCCAACCAGAGTGCTTTTTGCATCATCGGTCAGGACATACTGATCGAAATCAAAATGGATCTGAACCAGCCCTTGAGCAGCGGCACGCTCAGCAGCCCGAGCGGCAGCAGCGGCATCGTAGGCAGAGTTGTCAACAACGCTGGTATCAGAAACATCCGCAGGCTGTTGCTCCTGAACTTCCTGAGTTTGAGTTGTTGTGTCGTTGGTTCCTTCTTCCTGCACAGCTTTTTTGGCACAACCAGATGCCAGCAGGGTCAGAACAAAGAGCATCACCACCAAACGGGTAATGGTTATTTTTTGCATAATCGGCCACTCCTTTCGCACATAAGCGATAAAATTTATAAGTTCAGACTTCCATATCACAGGACATTATACAGAAGCTAGAAGTAAAAACAACTCCCGTTTGCACTACCAGCGATCAGACCATGCCGGATGGGAATCATTTTCTCCCAGCGGCGAAATTTGTCGGGCTCCGGTCCCATCAGCACGCATCACCCAGATTGATTTTCCGCTGCCACGCCGATCGAGGGAATAGACCAGAAACCGGCCATCGGGAGACCAGCGCGGGTGTTCTTTACTCCCGTCACCAAAAGTCACCTGGCGCTCATCTGTGCCATCGGGGCGAATGGTGAAAATATTAAAAACCCCCTCATCAAGTCGCGAAAAAGCAATTCGATCCCCCTTGGGGCTCCATGCCGGGGTCGCATTATATTTCCCCTCGTAAGTCAGGCGGGTAACGTCGCGGCTGCGGACATCAACAATGAAAACATTGGGATTACCGCGACGATCAGATACAAAGGCGATCTTGTCACCACGCGGACTCCAGCTGGGATCGACATCAATTCCGTAATGGTTGGTCAAACGCCGATGAATTGTCCCATCGGTTCCAATCAAATAGATTTCCGAATTTTTATCTTTGGATAGTGTCAGCGCAATCTCCCGACCGTCAGGACTATAACGGCCACCGATATTCAACCCCGGCTTCAGTGAGACCCGTGACTCACGGCCGGTATAGACCTCTTTGCGAAAGAGGTCGGGATTATCATTACGATACGATGTAAATATCAGCTCTTTACGATTTGGTGAAAAATCGGGATTAAGGACAATCGAGCGATGGTTGGTCAAGCGCACCGGCTGGTGACCGTCAACATCCATCATATAAAGCTCTTTGTTTCCGCTCCGCTTGGAAATATAGGCAATTTTTGTTGCAAACGGCCCCTTTTCACCGGTGAGACTTTTGAGAATCTGATCGGCAAAAGTGTGGGCAATTTTCCGGACAGCCTTGGCTTTTCCGGCATAACGCCGTCCAGATAGCAACCGCTGAGTAATCACATCATAGAGTCGCAGCTCGATCGTCAGACGATCACCATCCCTCCGATAGCCACCCTTGATCAGTGCCTCGGCACCCAGCATCCGCCATTGATAAAAATCGATTTCGGTGCGCCGCAACCCCAGTTTATCTGCATCCCCCATGAAAGAGGCGGGATCGACCAGATCGAAGAGTCCCGATAATTCGAGATCACCTTCCAGAACCTGGAGAAATTCTCGTGCGATTGCCGGTTGACTGCCACCCACCCCCATGGGCAATAGACGCGTCAGCGCCAGCGGAATGGTCTGTTCTCCCGGAGCACTGATCTCAATCCGGGCAGCAAGGCTCAAAGAGGGGACAAGGAGCACAACAAATAGCAAAAGAAGTTTAACTCTGAGAAGTTTCATGGTTTGTCCAGCATATCTTTAAGGTTAAAGAAAATATCAAATTCCATCGCTTCAGGCAGCGGCTGACTTAACTGTTTAGATTTTGCAATTGCCCGAGCCAGGGACTCATCAAAAATTTCATGACCCGATTTTTTAACAAATCGGTAGTGAAGAAGTGTCCCCTCGGCATTATAAAAAAGTTTCACTTCAGCTTCGGGCGTTCCTACCGCCTGATATTTTGAAAAACTCCACTGTTGCTGAATAAATTCCTGAACAAAGGCAGTAGCACGAACTCCCGCTTCGTCCCCTTTGCCATCGACCATCCCGACAGGTGCATCGCTGATCGGTGAATCGACTTTCTCACTTTCAGCGACTGCTGCAGCTTTAAGGGCAGCCAGCTTTTCTTTGCGGGCCTGCTCTGCGGATTCACGTTGTTTTTTCTCACGTAATTCCTTCAGACGTTTAGCCAGAGTATTTTCCTGCGCTTTTGAAACTTTTGGCTTTGTCGGTTCTGGCTTGACCACCGGCTTTGACTTCGGTTTAACTTTTGGCTTGACTACCTTTGGTTTTGGTTTTGGTTTTGGCTTCGGCTTCGGCTTAACCTTAGGTTTAGCTTTGGGTTTGACCGGAATCGGCTTTGGTTTCACCTTAGGCTTTTTCTTCACCTTTGGTTTCTTTTTTGCCACAGTCGCTTCGGGGCGGCCTGCCTGAGGATTTTTGACAATTTTATTGACCAGGTTGACGCGATAAACCGGGGGCTTCTTGATCGCCTTTTTAGGAAAAAGGGGAGAATAATAAAGGATCGGAACCAGCAGGTGGAGCAACAGGGAAACCAGCAGCATCTGCTTGAAACCTGGCTCAAACACTGATTGCAGTTGCTGCCACCGTTGTTTTCGGGATGGGTTCATCAAACTGCCGTTATTCCTCGGGGAGACGGGTCACCATTCCGAGCTTTTCAACACCGGCTTTTTTGACAGCCGCCATCACCTGAACGACTCGACCGTAGGGAACCTTTTCGTCCGCCTCGAGAAAGACTTCCCGGTCTGGTTTCCCTTTCAGCGCCTGCTGAATGACCGGGCCGAGCTTGGATAATTTATCGATCTTTGCTTTGCCGATCAGGATCTGACCGCTTTTTTCCAAGGTCACAACCAGAGGTTCTTCCTGAGACGGCAGTCCCGGAGCATCGGAAACTTCCGGCAAAGCAACCTCGACCCCCTGATCCAGCATCGGCGCCGTGACCATGAAGATAATCAGCAAAACCAGCATAACGTCAACAAACGGCGTCACGTTGATCTGCGACATATTACTGCGCCGCTCGCGAGAGGGCCCACCGACATCCATTAGTTGCCTCGCTCCATCCGCTCAACAATATTCAGAAATTCCTGACTGAAGTTATCCATTTCACCAATCAGCACATTGACCTTGTTGAGAAAATGGTTGTAACCCATAACCGCCGGGATAGCAGCAGCCAGACCGATGGCGGTTGCAATCAGGGCCTCGGAAATACCGGGAGCAACAACAGCGAGAGACGCACTTCCCGTAGTACCGATCCCGTGGAATGCATCCATGATTCCCCAAACGGTTCCAAACAGACCGATAAAAGGAGCCGTCGAGCCGGTGGTTGCCAGAAAGGTGAGATACTTTTCAAGACGGTGAGTTTCCTGAGTTGTGGCACGGCGTAAGGCCCGACCAACAATTTCAGTGGTATCCATTTTGTGGAGAAAATCGCCCGGTTCAATGACATCAGTTTCTTTTTTCTGCAATTGCAACATCTCGTGATAACCCTCACGAAACAGATTGGCAATCGGTGAACCATTGAACTCTTTCAATCCCTGACCGACAATATCAAAACGTTTCTTGGTCCAGAAGAAATCGAGAAACCGATCCGACTCTTTGATCGCTTTCTGAATGATCGCTGTTTTGTAGAAAATAATTGCCCACGAAACGAGGGAAAAATAGACCAGAATCAGCAGAACCAGTTTAACAACCGGCCCAGCATTTAAAACCAGATCCAGCAAAAGCTTTCTCCTTTTTGGCGGCGGGAAAAGTCCCACCCGGTAAAATTTAATATCGATATACAGTTTGTCTACTACAGATTATCGGGGAGCGTCTTGAGCAAGTCAAGTAAGCCTTTCATTAATCCACAACCGCTGCAAACCGCTTAAAACCCGCTTTTTTGCCATTCTGCTTCATGAGTTATCCACTTTATCCACAGGGTTATCCACTTTTCAGGGGTTTTTCCCCTCAATCATGGCATAAGCAGAGTGGTTGTGGATTGACTCAAAATTTTCACACTGGATTTTGAACCAGCGAATCTGATCGACGGAACGGAGCTTTTCGGTCACCGCCCGCACCATATCTTCAACAAACATCGGATTGTCATACGCCTGTTCTGTGACCGCTTTTTCGTCCTCACGTTTCAATAGGGCATAAACGGGGCAGCTGGCACACTCTTCAATCCATGTGATCAAATCTTCAAGCCAGACGTGTCCCGAATAGGTGATATGAACCGTCACACTGCTGCGCTGATTATGAGCCCCCCGATCGCTGATCTCTTTGGAACAGGGACACAGCGATGTCACTGGAACTTTGACCTCGAGAGAAAAGTTGAACGTTTCGTCCATCGTGCCGATCATCCGGCATTGATATTCAAGCAGACTGCGCGCTCCCGAAACCGGGGCGGTCTTTTTGATGAAGTAGGGGAAATCGAACTCCAGATGGGCACGACTGGCACCGAGCCGCGATTTGATCTCAACAAGAATTGCTTCCATGTTCTCGATGCTGATCTCCCCATGGTAGCGATTGAGCACTTCGATGAAGCGGCTCATGTGGGTCCCCTTGAACTGTTCGGGAAGATCGACATACATATTGACCCACGCAACGGTATGCTGACGCTCTTCGTGCTTATCAAGCAGCACAATTGGATAGCGGATATCCTTGATCCCGACCTTATCAATGGCAATATTGCGGGTATCGCGGCTTTGTTGCAGATCGGGCATTGATGACTTAGACATAGGGAACAGGATCCTCCACTCCGGCATCGGCAAAACCATGCAGCCGTAAACGGCACGAATCACACTGACCACACGACAGCCCTTCGGGGGTTGGATCGTAACACGAATGGGTCAGACCATAATCGACTCCCAGCTCAAGCCCCTGTTGGATAATCTGCGCTTTGGTCAAATCAAGCAACGGTGCATGAATGTGGTAGGGATTCCCTTCCACCCCCGCCTTGGTCGCCAGATTTGCCATCAGCTCAAACGACTGGATAAATTCCGGTCGACAATCGGGATATCCCGAATAATCAAGAGCATTCACACCAATATAGATATCTGAAGCGCCGAGAACTTCAGCCCAACCCAGGGCAAACGACAAGAATATCGTATTCCGGGCGGGAACATAAGTAATCGGGATTTCACCCTCTTCGACACCCTCCTTGGGAACGTCGATATCTGCCGTTAAAGCACTTCCCCCCATCTTACGCAGATCGATATCAATCACCATATGTTCCTCGGCACCGATCAGCGGGGCATATTCACGCGCCCGATCCAGCTCAACAGTATGACGCTGACCATAGGCAAAACTGAGAGCATAAGGGGTAAATCCTTCATCCCGGGCAATCGCCATACAGGTTGTTGAATCAAGACCACCGCTATACAGAACAACTGCTTTTTTCATTCTTTCCTTCTTTCATTTGAAACCCCCGCCAATTTTTATAATGAGTTAAACCTGAAACCGTGAGAATAAGCCGATCATTTCAGCGGGTCAAGCTTCCAATCGGTTGCTCCGTCTCCCGCCACATGGTATAAAACTTAGTGGTTTCCTGACACAATCATCGAATTATCTACCCATGACTGAAGTTATAAAATGAAGCACTACCTGAAATATCTTGTTGTTGCCCTCCTCGGGCTGCCGATTCTTGGTGCAGCTCTGCTAATCGGAGCTTATTTTTACGTTTCATCGACCCTGCCAAAAGTTGAAACTCTTTCCGATTACCATCCCCCGCTGATCACGCGAATTTATGCTGATGACGGGACGATTATTGCCGAATATTCGCAGGAACGGCGAATCTTGGTGCCGTTTGAGAAAATCCCCAAGACGCTAGTTCAAGCCTTTGTCGCTGCCGAAGATGCCAGTTTCTTCAAGCATAAGGGAATCGACTTTGTCTCGATCCTCCGTGCGGCACTGAAAAATGTCAAAGCGGGCGGTATTTCCCAGGGTGGCAGCACCATCACCCAACAGGTTGCCAAAAAACTGCTCCTCACTTCAGAGCGAACCTTCACCCGTAAGTTCAAAGAAGCAATCCTCGCCTGGCGAATGGAACAGGCACTAACCAAGCAGGAAATTCTCTATCTCTATCTGAATCAAATCTATCTGGGACACCGGGCCTACGGTGTTGAGGCGGCAGCAGAAAATTACTTTGATAAAAATGTTGAGGAATTAACTCTGGCAGAATCGGCGATTCTGGCCGGGCTACCCCAGGCACCAAGCCGTTACTCTCCCTATCGCCACTACAAACGGGCGATGGAGCGTCAGAAATATGTTCTTGGTCGGATGGTCAAGGAAGGCTACATCACACCGCAGGAATATGCACAGGCGGTCAATGAAGAGGTGGAGATCAAACCACGGCTGAATAATCTTCTCGATGTCACCGCCTATTTCAACGAGCAGGTACGCCGCTATCTTGAAGAGCGTTTTGGTGAAAAAATTCTCTATACCGGTGGATTACAGGTCGAAACCAGTATCAATCTGCCAATGCAGAAGGTTGCCCAACTGGCCGTCAAAGAAAACCTGCGGGACCACGATAAACGCCGTGGCTTCCGTCCTCCTGAAAAAATTCTCGATGCTGAAGCACGGGAGGCTTTCTGGGCTAAACAGGACAAGACCTTTGCCAAAGAACCCTACGGTGTAGGCAGTTATGTTCAGGCGATTGTGACCGGGCAACAGGACGACAATCTATTATGCCGTATCGGTGACCGTGACGGTGTGATCTCCATTGAAAAAAGTAAGTGGGCCGCCCCGCTCGAAGTTGTTGTTGAAACGGCAGAGCCCTCCGGCAATGTCGAAAAGGGAAAACCGACAAAGATTCCGATCGGTTCCCAAATTGAAGTCAAGATCCTCGATCTCGAATCAACACCTTTGCAGCTAAGTCTGGAGCAGGAACCCCTTGCTCAGGGAGCCTTGGTCGCCATCGATCCATTTACCGGCCAGATTAAAGCAATGGTCGGAGGTTACGATTTTAAGGCGAGCCAGTTCAACCGGGCGATACAGGCGAAACGGTTGCCGGGTTCGGCGATCAAGCCGGTCATCTACGCCGCGGCCCTCGATCGCGGCTACTCGCCGGCAAGTATGATCAACGATACGCCGATTATTTTTGAAAATAAGAAAAAGGATACCGGTAAACTCGAAGAGTGGAAGCCGAAGAATTACGAAGAAAAATTCTACGGCCCGACCCGCTTTCGCTATGCACTGGCTCATTCCCGAAACGTTGTCACCATCAAAATCCTTGAGGACATCGGGATCAACTATGCCGCCAATTACGCAAAAAAACTCGGCATTGAAACCCCGCTGCAACGCGATCTGTCGATGGCGCTCGGCTCAACAGCCGTTACTCCACTCGAAATGTTGACGGCATATACGGTATTTGCCAATGGCGGGGTATTAGTTCCACCAACGTATATTACCCGGATTCGTGACCGCGATGGCCGGATCCTCGAATCGATCGACCCGGCAGATTTTGCGAATGGCATGGCGGCAGACCAGCGTCTGATCCGCAAACCACCACGGCGGGTCATCTCTCCGGAGACCGCCTACCTGATTACCAATATTCTGGAAAGTGTCGTTCGGGAAGGAACGGGTTGGCGCGCCAAAAAAATCGGGCGCCCATCTGCCGGAAAAACCGGCACCACCAATGACCTGAAGGATGCCTGGTACATCGGCTTTATTCCACAGCTTGCCTGTGTTTCGTGGGTTGGTTACGATCAGGAACGACCCTTGGGGAAAAATGAAACAGGATCAAAAGCGGCTGCCCCGGCATGGGTCAGATTTATGAAAGATGCGATCAAGCAGTATCCGGTCAAAGAATTCAGTATTCCCGATACTATCGAATTTCACCCGATTGATAAGAAAACCGGGCTGCTGTTACCCGAAGACGACAAGAATGCCTATTACGAAGTCTTTGCTCCGGGAACCGCTCCGACGCAGATGAGCGAAGAAAAGAAAAAGCCTCGTCTTGATGATTTCTTCCGTCTCGATATGGAGGGTGGTTAGTCGTTCTTGGTTTTTAGTAACTAAATCACCCCCCTTCCAGCGCTACACCTTGCTCTGGGAGACAGCTTCACCATTTTATCTTTCAGTTCCTCGATTTTTCTGGCGTCTTTCGCTTTGACAGCTTATCTTGAACTCCTTTTGCTATCCATGATTCAGGAGTTTTTTTGGCCGCAACCACGCAACGGCTTATCCCCGTATTTTCCCTTATTTTAGCAATGCTCCTCTGGGCCAGTTCTTTTGTCGCCCTGAAGCTTGCATTCAGTACCTATCATCCGATGCAGGTTATTTTTGGTCGGATGTTTATTGCCGCGCTGTGTTTTGTCGGTTTCATTCCGTCATTCCGAAAAATTAACTGGCGACAGCAGGATATTAAATACTTACTGATTATGGGGATCAGCGAACCCTGTCTCTATTTTATCCTTGAAGCAAAAGCTCTTGAGCTAACCAGTGCGTCACAAGCGGGAATGATTACCGCAATGCTACCGCTGCTGGTCGCAATTCTGGCATGGAGCTGGCTAAAAGAGAGTATCAACCGGACAACCCTGGCGGGATTCAGTCTGGCAATTATCGGTGCCTGTTGGCTGAGCCTTGCCAGCGAAACCAGTATCAACGCCCCCAATCCGCAGTTGGGGAACTTCTACGAATTCCTCGCGATGGTTTGTGCCGCCTTTTATACCGTCTCACTGAAACACCTGACCAACAATTATCCACCGTTATTTCTTACCGCCTTTCAGGCATTTATCGGCTCGGTTTTCTTTTTTCCGTTTCTTTTCATGCCCGGGGCCGGCTTACCGCTGATCTGGGACCCCGTTCCCGCTCTGGCGGTCATCTATCTGGGAACCTTTATTACTCTGGGAGCCTACGGCTGCTATAATTACAGCGTCAGTCGCATCCCGGCGAGCCGTGCAGCCGGATATATCAATTTGATTCCGGTTTTCGGGGTTATTCTGGGGATGATTGTTCTGGGTGACCGCCTCAACCTGTCGCAATGGCTCGCATGTGGACTGGTTTTTTGTGGTGTCTGGCTGAGTAGCAGAAAAAAGGAAGAACCGGCAACTGTCAGTTAAACAGGGGGACCAATGCTTTATCCTCTCGAACCGATCGCAACCATCCGCTCCCCGTTTCGGGAAAAGTTTGCCACTCCACGACAACCGGGGCTGACACCATCAGTCACTGCAACAATCGAGTTTTGTCCCGGTTTTGCCACGCCAGAAGCACTGCGTGGTCTCGACGGGTTCAGTCACCTGTGGCTTATTTTTCTCTTTCACCACAACTGGCAAAAAGGGTGGACTCCGACCGTACGACCACCACGGTTGGGCGGAAACCAACGTGTCGGGGTTTATGCTTCACGCTCACCGTTTCGCCCCAATCCGGTCGGGCTGTCAGCAGTGAAACTGTTGAACATTATCAATGAGCAGGGAAACATGGCTCTTGAGGTCCAGGGTGCCGACCTGATCGATGGCACACCGATTCTTGATATCAAGCCCTACATCGCCTATGGTGATAGCATTCCCGAAGCAAACTGCGGCTTTGCCACCGAAGCTCCCGGAACCCCGCTGACAATAACCTTTTCTGAGCAGGCTCAGCGGCAGCTAAAGAACTATCGATCAGAATCTCCCGATCTCGAAACAATGCTCACCGAGACACTTGCTCTCGATCCCCGTCCTGCTTATCGACGGGACAAAAAAGATGATCAGGGATATGGTGTGTTGTTTGACCGTTACAATGTCAGCTGGAAAGTTACGGACGTGGAATTGATAGTTCTCGATATTGTTCCGAATACCCCTGAAACGGCAACCGCCCGGCTCCGGTTAAAACAGCACGACCCAATGGAATAGGACCATATTTTCCAACCTCCCGAAAAGGTGCAAACCCACCCCGCTTCTTGATAGCACCTGAAGCACCCTGTGGAAGTAGCAGCCACCCCGGAATGATGTTCCGGTTCCAAGCGTTGACGATGACATCAACATACTGGTCAAGAAGATTACCTTCGGTTATTTGTGGATTCATATCTCCAAAATACCTCGCCCAAACAGCGATAGAGTCAAAAGAATGATGAAAGCAGTAACCGGAGATAAACAACTGAGAAATATTTGGCTCTCTTCTTTTGATTTGTCAGACCGAGTTTTTTCAGCATTCTTTAGCTTTTTCCCGGCTATATCAATCCCCGTGACCTTTTGGATAACTTTAGTACATTCACAGGCAATCACCCTTAAGCTACCTTCCTAACATTTGCCTTTCCAGTACCAATTCCATGAACTGAGATACATTTAACAGCCAGGCTTGCTGTTCTTTGGAATATGACCTATGCAGCTCTTTCGGCAATACAAGTTGTAAGTTTTTTGCTTTCATTTCATCTGTTTGATTTTTACTAATTGCAGCTTCAAGTGTTAACAAATGTTTATTTTTAATCCTATCTGCTTCCGAAAGAACTTGTCGCCACCTATCTTTACATGATGATTTCACCCCCAACATTGTGAGTGCGTGTAAATCATATTCAGGGTTTCGATATTCTTCTATTCCGGGGAAAATAAAATCCGGTTTGGATTTATTTTCTGTTTTTGGTGTCCGAGTGTATCTGGCACCACATTCTTGAAATAAAATTTCAAGGTGATTTTCTAGCGCAAGACCAACTCGACTTTTCCTTCGATTCTGTACCGACAAAGAAAAAGAGATAAACCCATCAACATCCCCATCAAATCCTTGGGACAAACGTTCTCCGATTAAATGTTTTTCTAATGTTCTAAACAGAATTTCTTCTCTTTCCATCCAAGCCATCAAAGCGGCATCTTGTCCTTCTTGTGGATTTACCTCAGAAAGTGTTGAACGGGAAAAGGCTGAAAATTCTCGCGTAGTTGGAAATTTACCACCAAATTTTTCAAGTATTTTGTCTAGCCATGTTTCTTCTGTAACCTGGACAGCAACACCGATATTTTCAAGAATAAAACGCGATGCAAATTCAACTCTATCCTGCTCACTCTCTAACTCCTCACGAATAGAAAAACCAAGATGTAATACCTCTGAAAAACCAAATAACCATTGTATTTGTTTTGCAATAGTTGTTTCTGCTTCAGCAATTATTGCCAACAAAGTATTATCAGGGCGTTTGGCTAAAACGAGTATATCTCCAGCGTTAGCATATTGAGATACTTGATTGGTTGGAAAATACAGTCGGTACTCATACCGCATTACCCCCCTCTCTCTTCTTGCTTTTTGCCTCGCATCATACCATGTTAAGAACCCGTCTTCGATAATCGGCTCATTATCGTGATCAGTCAAATACATAAATTTTGCGGCATAACGAACTTTTCCATCAGGCTCACCGAGTATATTTCGCAAACCTTCAACCCCATTGAATTCATGCTGATTTGAAGTCAACACATCCGCTTCAACGGCACTTAAGCTCTTTACAGCTACCCCACAAAAATATTGAGATAAATAACCTTTGTTCACTCCGAAAGCTCCATTTTACAATCAGTAACACAGCTACGTGTAACAGGTCACAATCTAGGCGATTCGCCGACTAATCCCTTGTTCTTCCTCTTTTAACATCTTCACATATGGCATCATGATACGAGCTATTTCCTGCATAACAGGCATGACAACACTATTTCCAAATTGCCTGTACGCTTGAGTGTCACTTACTGGAATTATAAAGTCATCAGAAAATCCCATCAATCTAGCGCATTCTCTAGGAGTTAGCCGCCTTGGACGTTTGCGATTCCCCTGTGATACTAAAATTTCCGACCCATCTTTGTAGTAACGGGCAGACAGGGTTCTTGCTATATCATCAGCATTGACCAATCCAAACCCAAATCCGTTGCCAGCTTTTCTATGCTTTTCTGCATACGCTCGTAAATAATCCCATAATTTTGGTGTCAGTGTGTACTTGCTATTAACCCTTGCTTTTACACCAACAGTAAATGGTTCTTCTGGTTTTTCACTGCCATCTTGTGGATGAAGAATCGCTGAAAGCCGAATAGCTCCTTTTTCTGGTAACTGCAAACCATCCCATGAAAAATCTGTCTTTCCCTTAAAACCAACAATTAGAATGCGCTCCCTGTGTTGCGGAACAAAATGCTGACCATCAATAACCTTATAGTGGACCTCATAGCCAAGCTCTTCACGAAGAGTCTGAATAATTACCTTAAACGTATTCCCTTTATCGTGAGACAAAAGATTTTTGACATTTTCTAGCAAAAAAGCTTTTGGTTGTTTTTCTGCAATTATTCTTGCTATATCAAAGAAGAGAGTTCCTTGAGTAGTACATTCAAACCCATGGGGTATTCCCAAGGCATTTTTCTTCGAAACACCTGCGATACTAAATGGTTGGCAGGGAAAACCTGCCAACAAGATTTCATGATCGGGAATGTCTTTTTCATCTACTTCAGTTATATCACCAACAAAGATATGATCTGAAGACAAGGGAAAGTTGGCTAGATAGGTTTTTTGAGCAAATTTGTTCCATTCACTGGTGAAAACACATTTCCCCCCATGTGTTTCAAACCCAATTCTTATACCGCCGATGCCTGCAAACAGATCAATAAAACGCAGCCTGTGTTCCTCGCCAGTATCTTCGACCAAAGGAAGAATTCTCTGTCTGATGGCATCTGAAAGGTAAGTTGGAGGATCACTCTCACGAACTTCCCAGCGACGAACAGTTCTAACATCAACATCAAGAATTTCAGCAAGTTGCTTCTGCGTATAACGATTCCGGGCTGTTCTTAATAGTTCCAGCGGATGGGTCTTGTCCATAATACTTTAGTCCTCAAAAATATAGGGATTATTTGAGGTCATTATGTCCGCTTTTCGTCCCTACGACAACCTTCTTGTGCATGGTATTATCACCAAAAATTATTGGAAAAAAACAACTAACCCATCAATTCAAGCAATACATGATTCAAAAAAACCGCCACTCTGGAAGAAAATTACTTCCTGACCAGTGTCCAAGCGACAAATACGACCTGAAACAGAAAAAGTTCTTACACTATCCAACCCGTCATTTGCCATTTGGTGTCTTCATTATGAAAAGTTTTTATCTTATTTTCACCATGTTTTATGGGGCAAAGTGATTATATCATTAAAAAATAACGTTGTTTTTAAATTATGCTTATGATAGAAGCAATTTTATCGTGTCTCGGTTGCCCTCGTTAAAAACGTATAAAGGAGTAAAAGCATGGCAGAAGGTACAGTAAAATGGTTCAATGATTCGAAAGGCTTCGGCTTTATCGAGCAAGACAATGGTCCCGATGTGTTCGTCCACTTTTCCGCTATTCAGTCTGAAGGATTCAAATCTTTGGCAGAAGGTGATCGCGTCACCTTTGATGTCATCCAGGGGGATAAAGGTCCTCAATCAGCTAACGTACATAAAGTTTAATTTCGACCGATTCCGGCAGTAACGACTGCTGGTGATTGAGGTCTTTGAGGGTATACCAAAAAAGCTCTGCAACGTTTGTTGCGGGGCTTTTTCTTTTTTTCACTTCGATTTATTAACCCCTTTACGTGGACACAGGGCAACGACTGGACAGGCACTGCAAATTGGGGTCGGTGCTTTACAGCAGGCGCGCCCGTGGGCAATCAGCGTATGGCTGCACTGAATCCAGGTCGATTCGGGAAGCAGCTTGCTCAGCTCTTTTTCAACCTGCTCGGGATTATCCGATTTTGTCCAGCCAAACCGGCGGACGAGGCGCTTGACGTGGGTATCGACCACCATACCGGGAATCTGAAAAGCATTCCCTAGGACAACATTCGCCGTTTTACGTCCAACCCCACTCAAAGCAACCAGAGATTTAAGATCGGCTGGAACCTCTCCCTGATGGAGAGTTAAAACCTGCTGAGCGCAGTGAATCAGATTTTTAGCTTTGTTGCGGAAGAATCCGGTGGTGCGGATCAGCTCTTCAACCTGCTCCTGACTCGCCTCAGCCATCGCTTTAGCATCAGGAAGTACCCTGAATAATTCAGCAGTCACAATATTAACCCGGACATCAGTACATTGCGCCGAAAGGATTGTTGCAACCAGCAGTTGCCACGGATTCTGATAATTAAGGGCACAGTGTGCCTGTGGATAAATTTCATCGAGCGCTTGCAGGAGTTGCAGTGCTTTCTCAGATTTCTTCATCATTTGATTTTCCAAAAGGAGTGATTACCCACAAAGAGGGTTGGGTTGCTTTCTTGCCAGTGCCGTTCTCTTTTTGAGTTTTAGAACCTGACGGGTATCGCGGGTCTCGACCGTCATCACCAGCGGGAGGTGGGTTGAAGCCTGCCGTGCTTCAGCTGTCATGATTACCGAGCCCGCCAGAGCACGGATTGGACCGCGGAAATAAACCCGATCCCGTCCCCATAAAGGAATTTTTCCCGGAAAATTGGCACGCCAGACAGGAAAACGAGCCCGCCGGAGATGCTCCTGGAGAGGAATCTGACCACTGCCCCACCAGGGGAGCCCAAAATCACCGCAGATGATTGTGGCACAGGGTAAATTAGGATTATTCAGCAACTGGTTGCCCATCAACTGACGAACCTGATCACGACGCTTACGGTAATTCCAAGAAAGGGTCAGGTTGAACAGGTGAACCCGTTCATCTTCCAGCTCAAGATCAGCCTGAACACACTGACCGTCATCACCAAGCTGTAATTCCTGAAGGTGGTTGAGGGGAAAACGGGATAGATAGGAACAGCTCCCCTCACTATCGGGGCCATAATGGGTCAGGCCAACCCGGTCTGCAAGTTTTTTGACCGAACTGATTCCAATGGGAGAGCCAATCCGCTGCAACATCACCAGATCGGGCTGCTGCGCTCGGATGACAGCCGCGCACAGCTCCGGTGCAAGCTCACCGCTTGCATTGTGGGCACCATTGATATGGTAACTCATAATCCGGAACGTCGACATGGTTCACCTCGGTCAGAAGGAACTTAACCTGTCACTTATCGGCTCTGCGAACCGATTCAATGATAACCTGCGGCTCGGGATAATCGCGGAACAACACACTTTTCGCAATTGTTTTGGTTCGACCTATCTTCTCGACAACATCCATCCCATCGATCACCCGCCCGAAAACGGCATAACCATAATCCCGCGCACTCCTGCCGCGATGATTGAGAGCATTGTTATCAACCAGATTGATAAAAAACTGACTGGTTGCACTGTCAACAACGCCGGTCCGTGCCATTGCAATGGTTCCCTTATCATTTTTCAGACCATTGTCGGCTTCATTTTTAATCGGCTCACGTGTTTCTCTGCGCTGTTCATGTTTGTCAAAACCACCGCCCTGAATCATGAAATTTCGGATAATGCGATGAAAAATAGTTCCATCATAGAAGCCACTATCAACATATTGAAGAAAGTTATCCACAGAGATCGGAGCTTTTTCATCATTCAGCTCTATTGTGATCGTGCCGACATTTGTCTTCATTTTAACCATTGTTCCGGCATGTGCCGTAACAACCAATAGAAAAAAACAACAGGTCAGTAATATAACGTGTTTCATCTTCTCTCCTTAAACGGCTTCCGCTTTCAAATCGCGCATCATCAGATCATTCACTGCTTGGCGCGGATCTTTATTTTTATACAGAACCAAATACATCTGTTCGATAATCGGGACTTCAACATCCAGTTTCCGGGCAAGCTGATAGGCTGAAAGGGTTGTTTTGACCCCTTCGGCAACCATCTGCATTCCCGAAAGAATCTCATCAATTTTACGCCCGCGACCCAACTCAATCCCGACACTGCGGTTACGTGACAAGTCTCCGGTACAGGTGAGGACAAGATCACCCATCCCCGCCAACCCGGCAAACGTTTCTGCCGATCCACCCAGCTTAAGTCCCAACCGGGTCATTTCAGCAAGCCCCCGGGTAATCAGTGCTGCCCGGGTATTGTGACCGAAACCCAGACCGTCGGCAACCCCAGCAGCTAGAGCGATAACGTTCTTCATCGCTCCGCCAAGTTCGACACCGATTATATCATTATGGGTATAGACACGGAATCGCTCGGTACTGAAAATCTGCTGAATTTCTTCGGCAACAGCAAGTTCAGGAGCAGCAGCAACAACCGCAGTCGGCATTCCTGCACTGACCTCTTTGGCAAAGGATGGACCCGAAAGGAATCCAAGCTGACGGTGCATCTGCTCGGGCAAAACCTCATCAAAGACCTGAGACAACAGCATTAAGCTGTCATTTTCGATTCCCTTGGATGCTGAAACAATCAATGCGTGAGAAGGAAGATCAGAAAGGGCCTGCTGTAAAACGAGTCGGGTCACCTGTGAGGGGGTCACAAAAAGGATAAGGTCTTTATCTTTGACCGCAGTTGCTAGGTCACTGGTCACCTGAAGGTTTTCAGCCAATTTGACATCGGGAAGATAAAGATCGTTGATCTGAGTCTCTCTCATCCGTTCAGCAAGATCGGTCTCGTAACACCACAGAGTAACATTCTGCCATTTTGACGCTAACAGATTGGCAAGGGTTGTTCCCCAGCTTCCGGCACCGATAACAGCTAGTTGTTTCTCCACCTAGAGAGCCCCTTTCTTTTTGGCAATCCGTTGTTGCAAATGTCTAATTTTTTTACTTAATAATGCGGTTTTCTTCTCTGCTGCAAGCTGTTGATAACGGCTTAGTGCTTCTTCAAACACACCCTCTTCTTCAAGCTGTTTAGCAAGGTCCAGTTCAGCTAAAAAGCGGAAGCGGCTGTCGGGATGAATGTCAATCAGCTGTTGCCAGGCATCCCGTGCTTCTTTTCCCCGCCCCTCGAGAAGAAACAGTCCCCCACGCCGATACGAAGCATCTGCGGCAAGGGGACTGTCCGGGTATTTTTCAAGTAGTGTTTCAAATTCTATCCGCGCCTGGGGATAGTTTTTCAGCCGAAAATAACAATCAGCAATTTCGTAATAATAGTGATCGGATGACCCACCATCAAGTTCCAGCAACCGGTGATAATACTCAATAGCACGGGAATAATCACGCAACGTATATTTAATAATCTGTGCTGCTGCTTCACGTGCCGTCAAGACCAGCGGACTGGTAGGATAGTCGTGTTCCAGCTGCAAGTAGCTCAGCAATGCCAGCTGGTCATCCTGCCGATCGTACTGTTCTATTCTGGCAATTTTCAGTAATGATTCAGTTGCTTCCGCTGTCTGTGGATATTTTGTGTAAATTTCACGATAAATATCTTCCGCAGCTGCAATTTTCCCCTGACTTTCAAGCTTGATCGCCTGAGAAAACAACTGTTGTGGAACAGCCAACTGCTGCTGGCGATAAACAGGAACCAGAGTAGCCCCGACAATCACAATCAGGATGAAAAATAACCAGTATTTCCGGCTAGACTTCCCCGTCTTGCGGTCCTGCTGTTTCAACTCCTGCTTCAATTGCTTCTTCAGCTGCTGCAGCCCCATCTGCATTATCCTTCTCTGCCAGTTTGGCGACTGAAACAATTACTTCATCGTCTTCGAGAACCATCATCCGCACACCCTGAGTGTTCCGACCAATCGCACGTATATTTTTTACCTTGGTACGCAACAACTTACCGCGGTTGGTGATAAACATCAGATCAGACTCATCATCAACCATCTTGATAGCGACAACCCGGCCGTTTCTTTCACTGGTCTTGATGGTGATGATTCCTTTACCACCACGGCTTTGCGAGCGATATTCTTCGATATCAGTCCGTTTTCCATAGCCGTGCTCGGTGACCGTCACCAAAGCAAGAGCAGTATTATCGGTCACAGACTGAAGGCTGACAACTTCATCATCCTCAGCAAGATTCATCCCGCGAACACCACGGGCAGGACGACCCATAGAGCGAATATCACTTTCAGGGAAACGGATCGATTTACCGTCACGGCTCGCCAGCAGTAGATCACGCTTACCATCGGTGAGGCGGGCTTCAATCAGGCTATCACCCTCATCAATCGTCAGGGCAATGATTCCGCCGACACGGGGATTCGAGTAAGCCATCAGCTCGGTTTTCTTGATAATTCCCCGAGCCGTCGCAGTGACAATATATTTTCCTTCTTCAAAACCCTTGACCGGTAAAATCGTCCGCACCGTTTCATCGGGTGCCAATTGCAACAGGTTGACGATTGCTTTACCACGCGAAGCGCGCCCACCCTGCGGAATTTCATGAACTTTCAGCCAATAAACCTTACCAAGACTGGTGAAAATCAGGATGTAGGAGTGAGTTGAAGCAACAAACAGGTTTTCAACAAAATCCTCTTCTTTCGGCTTGATGCCGCTGCGCCCCTTACCGCCACGCCGCTGTGCCCGATATAGCGAAACAGCATTCCGCTTAATATAGCCACCGTGAGTGACGGTGACCACCATATCTTCCTCAACAATCATATCTTCGAGGGTCAGATCGGCAGTGCGATCAAGGATTTCTGTGCGGCGCGGGTTGGCAAATTTTCCGCGCAATTCAACCAGCTCAAGCTTGATGA
>JAMOPE010000440.1 GCA_027064785.1 Geobacteraceae bacterium | reverse complement strand
ATAATTGATGCTGCTGCGACGATACCAACCCCGAGAAGTTCTCCCGGCATCATCCATAATGCCCGCCGGACACCGATTGTCATCCCCAGTGTCATGGACAGGGTCATACACATCCCCGGAGTGAGTGAGACGACAAGGAATGTCGGAATTAATATTGTTAAAGTAGCTAAGCTCATTATTTTGGGATCACTAAAATCTCAGAGACAGGCAGGTTAACCCACCGTCAATTTTTGCGAATTCTGAAATATCGACTTTGATAATATCGGTGGCGTAGGGTTTCAGTTTATCTCGCGTTTCGGGGAATCCTGCCGGCATGATGATGCGGCCATTGCAGACGATGCAGTTCGCAGCTCCAATTTCATCCCGGGAAACAGGGATAATATCAAAATTCTGGAATGCCGGGTGGTCAATAAATTCTCCGCCAGCGACAAGGGTTGTGGCGTTGATCGCAGTCACCCCGGTTTTAAGATGGAGAAAGTCGTTCACTGTGACAGTGGAACCGCTCATTCCGTATTTTTCCAGAATGGTGATCAATTGCTGTGCGGCATCATTATTGGTTCGCTTTGACTGACCGATAAAGAAATGGCTGCCAACCTGAAGAATATCACCACCATCCAGAGTCCCGGGAGAGTCGATCGTTTCCAGTGCGGAAAAGATGTTCATCAGTATCTGCTGCATCGAAGTCACTTCGGCTTTACGTGACACCGCTCCGGGGTTGGTGATAATCGCGCAACCGGGTGTCAGCACCGCAACGTCTTCAACAAAGGTTGAGTCGGGATATTCTTCCAGAGCGTCAAGTTCTCTGATTTTTACCCCGCATGTTGTCAGTGCCTCAACATAGCAACGATGTTGTTCCAGGGCTTTATCGTAACGGGGAAGCTTTCCTCCGGCCAGAGAAATCCCTGCAACAATACTTTTTCCGGGGCGGCGAACGATAGCTTGTGTGAAATTCATGGCACATCCTTTATTGAGGGAAAAGTGTGACACATAAATGGGAAATTTTGCAAATTTTGTGCACCTCATTCATTCTAAATTTAATATATATTGACATTCTTATTTATGATTGGCAAAATATGACTAAATTTGTCGATATTTTGTTAGTCAAACAATCTAACTATGTTAGCTGAAAGGGGAATGATAGTCATGAAACGTAAAGCAATAGTGTTGCTCATCCTGCTTCTAGGTATAAGCTCTGTGCCGGCTTTTTCATCATCAAAACCGGAAAATCCCAAGAAGCAGACTGCTTGGAACCTGTATGTCGATTCCAAAGAAGCATATGCTTTGAAGCAGAAACTGGGGGATCAGATGTTGTTTATCGATGTCAGAGACCCCATCGAAATCATGTTTACCGGCTTTACCGATGTGGTCGATATTAACATCCCATTTAAAATAGCGAATCGTGCGGTTTGGAATGATAAGAAACCTGTTTTCAAGATGGAGCTTAATCCAAACTTCGAGCAGGAGGTCGCAGCGGCCCTGGAAGCACGCGGGCTGACGAAAGAGGTTCCTGTTGTTATTATGTGTCGCTCGGGTGGAACCCGTGGAGCCCCGGCAACCAAGTACCTGGAAAACAAAGGATATAAGCAGGTTTATGTTGTGACTGATGGTTTTGAAGGCGGTAAACTTAAAGAGGGTGAACGGAAAAACTGGCGGTTGAAGAACGGTTGGAAAAATTCCGGACTTCCTTGGAGTTATAAACTTAATAAAGATAAGATGTATTTTCCTTCTGAAGGGTAAGTTTTTCTAAATATTATTTAAATCTTGTTAATTCTATAGAAGGCAGGCCGATTCCCAAAGGAACCGGCCTGCCTTTTTTATTGTTCGATCACGCGAGTTAAAAACTATGGACTTTAGTCTAGGTTTTTCAGGTGCTACTCAAATCTGCTGAATTAATCAGGGGGAGTAGTATGAGCAATTATCGTTACGGTGGTCACACCGTCAGTCGTCTAACCGTTCAGCTTGTTTGGGTGACAAAGTACCGCTTTAAAGTTTTGCTGGGAGATAAAGGCGTTGTCGTGAATTGCTGATCCAGGTTTGTGATACCGAAGATGTAAGAATTATGAGTGGTGTCGTGAGTAGAGATCATATTCACATGCATATTGAGTATCCACCGTCCCTTTCAATGAGTGAGTTGGTAAAGCGATTGAAAGGTCGAAGTTCCCGTCTTCTTCAAAAAGAGTATAGCGAATTGAAGAGGTGCTATTGGGGCAAACACATTATGGTCAATAGGTTATGGTGCTTGGAGCACCGGAAATATTACCGAAGAAATAGTTCAGGAATATTTGAAACGCCACAAGTTTTCGGCCAACGATAAAGATAATTTAAAACTAGATTAGGGACTTTCAGTCCGCTGGTTTTTATCTGGACAACAAAAGAACGGAGTCACTGATTAACAAATCGCAGACCTCTGCCGTTTTTCATTGTTCATATTGTGGAGGATGAAATCGATGCAGAGGGTGTGCTGTTGTCCGTCCGCACTGATGAATTTGGCAGAGATGGTTTTGCAATAGTTTTTTGATGTGTACGAGACAAATTCATCGGAAATGTAAATATCGGCATCTTCATAGAAAGACAACACGAAATAGTCTTTTACCGAATGGTCCGAGTTGTCGCCGATCCTTTGGAAGAGATGGTACTGGTGATAGGGTCTGGTTGTGTCAGCGAGATTGATTTTGTGAATCTGTCGTCCGTCGTCATTGAGCAGGTAGAGACAGTCGATGTTCCTTTGATCAATATCTGTTGAATTGAGGATTGTGTCAAAATCTTCAACTGCGGCGAGGTCCAGTTTTTTCAGCAGTGTCTTACAGGTTTTCAGAAAGCCCAGGTGGCAATCGCGTTTCTCCTGAATATGCTGTTTCATGTGACCGGAAAGCTTAAACAGTGTCTTGTAAATTGTTTCACGGCATTTTTGGTAGCTGCCGATACAGCACTGCGACGGTCGGGCAAAATAAAAGCCCTGATAGAGATCGATCCCAAGCTCGTGGCATTTGAGGACATCCTGCTCTGATTCAACCCCTTCGGCGATTGTGACTGCACCGATATTGCGGGTGAGATGGATGATTGATCTGACGATGGCTTCTTTGTAGAAGTCGGTGTGAACCCCGTCAATCAGTTCGCGTGGAATTTTAACGATATCGGGCCTGATCTGGATAATTCGCTCCAGATTGGAATGGTTCGTTCCGTAGTCATCCATGGCAATAATAAAACCGTGGCGACGGTAGTTTTCAACAAATTTGATCAGCTTCTCGGTATCGGTGATACTCGATTCGCAAATCTCAATAGCGATCTGGTCGCTCCTCAGTCCCAGTGCCCTGACCTTGCGATTGGTCCAGCCAAGCTCCAGATCTTCACTATCTAGAATTTTCGGGTTCATGTTGATAAATAGAAGGACTTCCGCAGCCGGATCAATTTTCTGATAAGTGTGGAGGGCTTTTTTGCGGAAGAGGCGGTCAAGTTCGAGACTGAGCTGGCTTTTGTTGGCCTGGCTGATGAGATCGAGTGGGGGAATGATATCTTTACCCGGGGGGATGATCCCACGACTGAGGGCTTCAATACCGACAACCTTCTTATCTTTCAGGCTGATGATCGGCTGAAAGTAAGTAACAACAGCACCGTTGTCGATAATATCTGCAATGTTGTACTGCGCCGGTTCTTGCTCCTGCATGGAATCTCCGTGACTTTTCATTTCCCCTTCCTGACAGCACGACTTATTTTAACGTGCTGGCCAGCCAGATTTGTGGCAGAATCATAGGAGTAGTTTTTGTGTTTGTAAAGTATAGATGTCGAGAATCCTTCATTTTTTTGTCCTCCATTATTGACTTAAATTGTCGCATATTAGAGGTCTTAATTGACGACCAATAAAGGCTTATGCGGGGAGTTTTTTTGTGAAGAAAAGCTTGCGTTCTTTCTGTGAAACAAATAAACTACCAAATTCTTTTAAATGGGTCCTTCTGAAAAGACTTTATTTTCGTTGCGATCACTCAGACTATAGCGATATGCGGGTGCCGGAATTTTCTGCGCACCCTCTTTGTATTTATTAGTGGTCAATTCCTTTCTGACACAGGTGAATCGATGAGCATTAAAGACCAGCTTATGCAGGACATGAAAGAGGCGATGAAAAGCAAGCAGAGTGAGCGCCTCGGAACAATTCGTCAACTTCGCAGTGCGATCAAAAATAAAGAGATTGAGCAGCGTCAGGATCTCGATGACAGCGGTATCATTGCTGTTATCAGTACCGCGGTTAAGCAGCGGCGCGAAGCGGCACAGATGTACCATGATAACGATCGACCCGAACTGGCAGCCAAAGAAGAGGCTGAACTTGTTGTTCTGCAGCAGTACCTTCCCGCTCAATTGAGTGAAGCTGAGGTTCGTGAAATTGTTATTGCCGTGATTGCTGAAAGTGGTGCCTCCTCAATGAAGGATATGGGAAAAGTCATGCCGCAGGTGATGGCAAAAACCAAAGGTTCAGCTGACGGCAAAATGGTCAACCGGCTGGTACGGGAACATCTGGCAGGTTAGGCGGGGTGTCTCTGGGCTGGCTTGATATCGGTATATTGGTTGCCCTCGTGATTTTCCTGATTAAGGGAGTTTTGCGGGGGTTGCTGAAAGAGGTCTGTTCCCTTTTAGGACTGGTTCTCGGTGGGGTTTTTGCGTTTACGTTTCACCTCCCACTGGCGCAGTTTTTACAGGATTCTTTTCATCTTCCGGCTCAGCTGTGTATCTGGGGGTCATTTCTGGCAATTTTTCTGTTGCTGGTTTTTCTGTTTGCTGCCCTCGGTTTTGTCCTTAACCGTTTTGTGAAACTGGTTTTTCTCGGCGGATTCAATCGTCTTGCTGGCGCGATATTCGGTATCGTTCAGGGGGTGGTTATTCTGTCAATGATCTTGCTCGCGCTCAGTTCTTCTGTTGCTCCGGAGTCCATGCAGAAAACAGTGAAACATTCACAGTTGGCTCCCCCGTTTGTGACTCTCGGGGGATCAATTTTTATCGGTAGCCGGAATTTAGTTGGACGGTGATAACAGCGTGATCTGTCCCGAGTCAACATTACAACGGCTGGAATACCCACGTTTGCGGATGTTACTGGCCGGGCAGACTCAATCGGAACCGGGGAAGTTGCAGGCGCACCGCCTTGTCCCGTTGGGCGACCAGGTTGTGATTGAGACCGCACTGTCTGAAGTCGATGAGGCATTACGCTGGTTGAATGACGGCCAGTCTCCCGGATTAGGTGGCTGCCGTGATTTGTCAGAACTGCTGGTCAGCGTCCGGGCTGAAGGGAGTCTGCTGGCGGCCGAGGACTTGCTGAAAGTTGCTCAATCGCTGCAGGTGATGCGTGATTGCAGTCATTTTTTTCAGCGTGACGAGCGGCAGGATCTGTTGTTTAAACTGGCGGCAGGAATTGTTCCTCTGGCTGAGTTGCAGCGTCGCCTGCGCGAATCAATTGACCCGCGCGGTGATCTGCTTGACAGTGCTTCGTTTGAGCTGGGTGATTTACGTTACCAGATTCGCCAGACCCGCAGCCGGGTTAAGCAGCAGCTTAATCAGTTGCTGACCGGTGAACACTCGGCGGGTCTGTTTCAGGAACAGCTGATTACGGTGCGAAACAACCGTTATGTTGTGCCGCTTAAAAGTGATTGCCGTGGTCAGGTCAAGGGTTTCGTCCAGGATG
>JAMOPE010000439.1 GCA_027064785.1 Geobacteraceae bacterium | reverse complement strand
GAAGTTGCTGTTTTGCCCGCTCGATGGCAGCACCAATTCCGCCTGCAGCTGCGATATGATTTTCTTTAATCAAAACACCGTCAAACAACCCGATGCGATGATTGCGACCACCCCCCATGCGTACCGAATATTTATCGAGAGCCCGCAATCCGGGTACCGTCTTTCGTGTATCAACAATTGTTGCCTTAGTCCCGGTAACCTCGGCGACATATTTTGCCGTTAAACTAGCGATACCGCTCATCCGCTGCAACAGATTAAGGGCAACCCGTTCTCCCTGCAGCAACACCGACGCCCTGCCCCGTAACCAGGCGATCACTTCCCCTTTAGCAACGGCACGACCATCGGTCGAAATCTTTTCAAAACTAACAGCCGGATCAAGCACCCGAAAAACTTCTGCAGCGACATCAAGTCCCGCCAGAGTAAAATCTTCCTTGGCGACCAGTTCAGCACGTGCCACTGTGTCCTGTTTGACCGTCACTTCAGTCGTGACGTCACCAAGGCCAATATCTTCCTCTAACGCTGTGCGGATGATGCGTTCAATTTCAAACTGCATTCTTGAAAACTCCAGATAAGGATAGACACCTGAAAACTGCGGCAACAGCCGAAAAAACGAACTCCATCTATATCATATCGCAAGAGGCTCCCGCAACTTAAAACACCGTCACGCAAGAGGGAAATCTCCTTTACATTTCCGTGACTTGTGGTAAATATGTTAGCTTCACAAAAACAGTAAGTAGGCGTCCAGCAAAGGAGAGTCAAATGAAAAGAGTTCTATTGGTCTTGCTTATCAGCCTTCCACTAATCGTGGGAGCCTGTGTCAGCAAAAACACCTACCAGCAAAAGGTCAACGAAGCCGACCTGCTCAGCAGCGATGTTGCCAATCTGACAGCAGCAGCAACCCAATTACGTCACGACAAAAAAGGGCTGCAAGACGACCTGTCGGAATTGAATGCCCGACTGGTTGAAGCGTTGCAACAAAACTCCAAGTTACAGCGTGACCTTCTGGCAGCTTATGCCGACAAGGAACGTCAGGAAGGGAGCCTCACCCAACAGCAGGAACAACTCAACGATATGCAGCAAACCAACGACCGGTTGCTGGCAACGATTGAAGATCTGAACCGGGCCCTTGAAAAAGAAAAAGTTGCCCGTGAAGCGCGTTTAGCAAAAATAAAAAGTACCTACAACCAGCTAGTTAATGCCCTCGAAGAAGAAATCAAGCGGGGGGAACTGACGATTTCCAATCTTGAAGGGCAGCTCTCAGTGAATCTACTCAACAAGATTCTGTTTGACTCGGGGAAAACAACCGTGAAGAAAGAGGGAAAGAAAGTTCTTAAGAGTTTAGGGGACGTATTAAATAAATTTCCCGACAAAGCACTGCAAATTGCCGGACATACCGACAACGTTCAAATCAGCAGTCGCCTGAAAGAGCAATTTCCATCCAACTGGGAACTGTCAACTGCACGCTCAACCAGTGTTGTCCATTTTCTGCAGGATGAAGTTGGGTTGCCGGGAGAACGGTTGATCGCAGCCGGGTACAGTGAATATCAACCGGTCGCCAGCAACGACACCCCTGAAGGGCGTGCTGCAAATCGGCGAATTCAAATTTTACTGGTGCCGTTTAAAAAGAATACTGACATCAAATAACGAAAAAGCCCCCGCAATGATTAAACAGTTGCGGGAGCTTTTTTCAAAAAAACTAGAGCTCTTGGAATACAAGTGGAATAGAATAGCTGCAAGGCTGAACTTACTGGAGGATAATTATGCACGAAGAATATGCAACACACCAGAAACCGATTGGCTATATTTTATGGATTTTTGGTTTTACCGGTTCGCACCGTTTTTATTATGGAAAACCTGTTTCTGGAACGATTTACTTTCTCACCCTCGGTCTGCTTGGAATCGGTTGGCTGATCGATGTGTTTCTCATTCCGGGAATGGATAACGAAGCCAATCAGCGCTTTGCCCCCGGACCCTACGATTATACCGTTGCGTGGATTTTATTAACGTTTCTGGGGATATTGGGTTTTCACCGGATGTATCAGGGAAAATGGATCAGTGGAATTCTCTACCTGTTGACTGGCGGGCTTTTTGGCTTGGGCTATCTCTACGATTTCTGGACACTCAATGAGCAGATTTCCTTACTGAACAGCAGCTCAATACCACACATCCACTAAACAAAGCCCCTGCGGGGGAGCTGTCAAAGGAGGTGCGACATCTGTTGCACCTCCAAGTAACTCCTCAATCGTCTCGACTGGCCGTTTTTCACGACCGATATCAACCAGAGTCCCAACCATCATCCGGATCATATTTTTCAGAAAACCACTCCCACAAATGTCAATATGGAGAAGTGAACCTTCTTCACTGAAAGTGATCGAAAAAATTTCCCGGCAGGTCGTCTCTGCCGCACAGCCGGTCGTCCGGAAAGCTGCAAAATCGTGTTGACCGATAAAACTCTGCGCTGCCTGTTTCATCCGCTCAACAACGAGAGACTGTTTCACCTGCCAGCTGGTTTTTCGTTGCAATGGAAGACGGACGGAATCACGTAAAATCGTATAGCGGTAGCGTTTTCCCTGTGCAGAAAAGCGGGCATGAAACTCATCGTCAACATATTCAGCCTTCCGGATTGCAATATCATCCGGTAAAAAACGGTTCAGACCTTCCCGCCACGCACTCAGAGGCAGATCACGTTCCGTTGTTAGATGACAAACCATCCCCAGAGCATGAACTCCGGCATCGGTTCGCCCTGAAGAATGGACCCGATGAATCGCTCCGGTCAGTTGATGGAGGGCCTGCTCCAGCCGCTGTTGAACCGACATACCATTGGGCTGATACTGCCAGCCGACATAATCACTCCCGTCATAAGCAACGGTCAGTTTGACTCGAGTCATTTTAAACCTGCCAAAGAAGGAAAATTGTCACAAAACCGACGGTCACTGCCAGTAGTGAAGTCCGATCAAAATCGAGGGTATTCTGGTGATCAAGAGTATCAGAAATGTCGCGCCCTGAAACAATATCGTGTGCTAGCTGATCAACCCGGTCCAGCAAACGATGCAGTAACGGCTCAAGATGATTCAGCCAGCCTTTAAATCCGGCAATAATACCATCGTTATTTTTTTGCTCGGCTTTCACCGCAACAACTTCGGACTGAATCAACGGAAAAAAGTGAAGCACCAGCAACAACATCCCTCCCGCTTCTTTAACCGGGATGTTGAGCCGCTGCAACGGTGCCAGCATGACCGTCAATCCGGCCGCCAATACTTCCGGTCGGGTTGTCCACGCCAGCAACAATGAAAACAAGACTGCTAAGAACAGCTGACTGTCGATCATCAACCCACGAATCAGACCATCATAAGACAGCCAGCTCGTGCCGAATAAAGTGCGGCCGGGGGTAAAGAAAAGATGGACAAGAAGAGTAAACAGGAGCAGCCAACGAAGAATCTTGGCAATCCACAGAATATCGGTCAGACGCTGAGTTGTCACTCCCGCAGAAACGAGCCAGAGGAGAGCAATCAGAACGAGGCGTTGTGGATCGGACGCTGAAAACAGGCAGGCGACAATCCCGAGAATCAACACCAATTTGACCCGCGGGTCAACTCGATGGAGAAAACTGTTTCCGGGACGATACGCGCCTGTGGTCATAACACTATCCAGAGAAAACAACAGGGAGCACAAGGCTCCCTGTTGTGACTAAATCAAAATTTTCGGACCAAACCTGACCTGCTATTTTTCAATCTCAGCAATAATCGCATCACCCATCGCAACAGTGCTGACTTTTTTCTCACCGGCACTCCCCTGATAGATATCGCCAGTACGGTAACCCTGATTCAGGACCGTCTCTACCGCAGCATTGATTGCATCGGCAGCTTCAACCAGATTGAACGAATAGCGCAGCATCATCGATGCCGAGAGGATCTGTGCTATCGGATTGGCAACTCCTTGCCCGGCGATATCGGGAGCACTCCCACCTGAAGGCTCATACATACCAAACGTACCTTCTGCCAGTGAAGCCGATGGCAGCATTCCGAGGGAACCGGTCAGCATAGCGGCTTCATCAGAGATAATGTCACCAAACATATTGCCGCACAGCATCACGTCAAACTGCTTCGGCCAGCGCACCAGCTGCATTGCGGCATTATCAACATACATATGAGACAGCTCAATATCGGGATACTCTTTAGCGACACGCTCCACAACTTCGCGCCACAGGACTGAGGTCGATAAAACATTCGCCTTATCAATCGAGCAGACTTTCTTACCGCGTTTACGAGCCGCCTCAAAAGCAACGTGGGTGATCCGTTCGACCTCGGCATCCGAATATTTCATCGTATCAAAACCGGTTCTGTCTCCACCTTCACCTTCAATCCCCTTAGGAGAAGCAAAGTAGATCCCGCCGGTCAGCTCACGAACAACAAGGATATCAAAACCACCTTCGATCACTTCTTCCTTCAGACTGGAAGCACCGGTCAGAGCAGGAAAAATGATCGCTGGGCGCAGGTTACAGAACAAACCGAAAATCTTGCGTAATGGTAACAGAGCACCACGCTCGGGCTGCTCATCGGGAGGAAGGCTTTCCCACTTGGGGCCACCGACACTGCCGAACAGAATCGCATCAGACTTTTTACAAATATCAATAGTTGTATCGGGAAGAGCCTTCCCTTCCTTGTCGATACCGGCACCACCGACGTTAGCAAGAGTCCGTTCAAAAGTGACATTATATTTCTTTTCAACAGCGTCAAGCACCCGTAAAGCTTCTGCCATAACTTCAGGACCGATTCCGTCACCGGGCAACACTGCAACCTTAAATGTATCCGCCATAATCAACTCTCTCCCGTATAGAATAAAAAAGTCCCCTCAGAACCGAGGGAAAAGCGGCTAAACTATAGAAAGATGGCTTTTTTTTGTCAAACCAATTCTTGCCGGAAAATTAATCTCCACCAACGTCTTGGAAGCATACCGCGAGATGTGTTATTGTCCCGCCTCGGGTCACGATCATCCCCCGTAAAAACCATTAGCCTTTTCAGGAGGACACTGTGCGTCTGATATTACCCATTTTACTGCTTTTCACCCTGGCTCTCATTTCACCACTCCACGCAGGACAGTCTGCTGTGCCTGCACTGACAAAGGAGAAAGCCGTAGAAGCTCTCCACGGCATCCGTGGTGAGGTTGTTAATGTTCGTCCATCAGAAGTTCCGGGCTTATTTCAGGTCGATATGAAAATGCAGGGAAAAGTTGTCCCAATCTACCTGGATGCTGAGGGAAAATACTTATTTTCCGGCAATATTATCCGGATCAAGGATCGAAGAAATCTGACCCAGGCCGCTTTTCAAAAACTGAACCCTGTCGATATCAGCGGAATTCCATTGGAAGATGCATTGATCCTCGGCGACCCCAAAGCAGAACAAAAAGTCATTGTTTTTACCGATCCTCACTGCCCCTTCTGCAGCAAATATCACAAAGTGCTCCGGGATGTGGTCAAAAGTCATCCCGAAATCGCTTTTTACATCAAGCTGGTTCCCTTCAAGCCAAGCTCCAAACAAATTACCCAGACGATTTTGTGCAATAAATCGATGGAACAGCTTGAAAAAGCATTTGCCGGAGAATCACTTCCCGAACCTGCCTGCGAATCGGATGTCATTGGCAACAACCTGATGCTGGCAAACAAACTGGGAATTAACGGAACCCCCAGC
>JAMOPE010000438.1 GCA_027064785.1 Geobacteraceae bacterium | reverse complement strand
CGGCGGTTACGTTGGCGTGCCGAAGATTCTCGGCGGTAACAACCGCTTTGAGCATTTTCTCGCGCCGGTTTTTGAACACACCCAGCATCACTTCGGTATCCATGCCCACGGGACGCATGCAATGGAGTATACCTTGATGGCTGTTTCAGTTTCAGTTGCCGTTATTGGTATTCTTGCCGCTTGGGTCATGTACATGAGAAACCCCGAGTTGCCGGCTAAATTTGTTGCACGCTTCCCGACCGTTCACCGCGTTATCTTCAATAAGTGGTATGTTGATGAATTGTACGATGCTGTTTTTATTAACCCGTGCAAGCGGTTTGGAACCTTCCTCTGGCGTGGAGTTGATGCCAAGCTGGTGGATGGTGTGGTCAATGGTTGTGCTTGGGTGGTGAAAGGGATTGGTACCGGTCTCCGGTATACACAGTCCGGTTATCTGTACAACTACGCTGTTGCCATGGTGGTCGGCGTGGTCCTGATTGTCGGCTTTTTCATCTTTTAGATCATAGTTTATTAATTCGCTAGCGAATTACGATAAAGCTACAAGGAGCGATTCCACATGGCTGATAACCTTCTCAGTATAATGACATTTTTCCCGTTGCTGGGGATACTGGTTCTCCTCTTCATTCCCCGGGACAATGGTGGACTGTTAAAGGGTTTTACCCTGGCTATTACATTGGCAACCTTTGCAATCAGCTTGCCTCTAGCGTTTGATAATGTCTTTGCGACTTCCGGCGATATGCACTATCGGGAGTTTTATGAGTGGATCAACATCGGCAACTTCTTCCAGATGAATTACAACCTGGGTGTTGATGGGATCAGTTTGTGGCTTGTAATGCTGACCACTTTCATCATGCCGATCTCGGTTCTTTCAACCTGGAATGCAATTGATAAGAACATTAAAGGTTTCATGGCAATGCTGCTACTGCTTGAAACCGCAATGCTCGGTGCATTTGTTTCCCTCGATCTCTTCCTTTTCTACATCTTCTGGGAATTGATGCTCATTCCGATGTATTTCCTTATCGGTATCTGGGGCGGCCAAAATCGGATTTATGCTGCCATTAAGTTCTTTATTTATACGGCTGTCGGTTCACTACTGATGTTGGTAGCGATCATCTACCTTTACTATTATGCCGTCCAGAGTGGTGCCAATATGAGCGGTTTCGGCATCGAAGAGTTCTATAAGCTGGATCTGCCATACAATCTGCAGTTCTGGTTATTCCTTGCTTTTGGTGTCAGTTTTGCCATCAAAGTTCCGATGTTTCCATTGCACACTTGGTTGCCCGATGCCCATACTGAAGCACCAACGGCCGGTTCGGTTATTTTGGCAGCTGTCATGCTGAAAATGGGAACCTACGGTTACGTCCGTTTTGCCATGCCGCTTTTTCCGCAAGCATTGCCAACCTTTATTCCTTACCTTTCAGCATTGGCTGTTATCGGAATTATTTACGGTTCACTGGTCGCGATGATGCAGGAAGATATCAAGAAACTGGTTGCTTACTCATCAGTTGCTCACCTCGGGTTTGTCATGCTGGGTGTTTTTTCTCTGAACTTGCAGGGGCTTGCAGGCGGCATGATCCAGATGGTTAACCACGGTATTTCAACTGGTGCACTGTTCCTTATTGTCGGTTTTATCTATGAGCGGCGTCACACCCGTCTCATTACTGAATTTGGTGGCTTAGCCACTAAAATGCCGATTTTTGCAACTATTTTTATGATTATTACCTTCTCGTCAATTGGCCTGCCAGGAACCAACGGTTTTGTTGGCGAGTTCATGGCTTTGATGGGTGCATTTCAAAGTAATCTGCGCTGGTATGCTGTCTTTGCAACTTCGGGTGTTATTCTTGCTGCTGTTTATATGCTGTGGGTTTATCAGCGGGTTATGTTCGGCAAGGTAACAAATCCGAAGAACGAGAACCTCAAAGATCTCTCGGCACGTGAAATAATCATTATGTTGCCGTTGCTGCTGTTTGTTTTCTGGATCGGGGTCTATCCAAACACTTTCTTCTCTAAAATGAATCCGGCAATGGAGAAGATGCTCGACCAGATGGGCCGCAACGAGGTTGCTATCGTTGAAATGCACCAGCCTGCTGCTGTTGAGCATGGGGCAGAACAGGCTGTCGGGCATGGTGATGAGCATGCACCGAGTCACGATTAAGAATTAAACATAAACTTTGTTATTGAAGATTTAAATAAACACTGGTTCCGAGGAGCTGTTAGATGGAAAATCTGGTTCAAGAAGCCATGCAGAATGTGAATTTGCAGGCAATCATGCCATCACTGGTACTCTGTGGTTTTGGCATGGCACTGCTGATGGTCTCGGTTTTCTCCAAGCGCGGGAGTACCGCACACGTTGCCTGGCTGAGTCTTGTCGCTCTGGTTGTGACTGGGTTCGTTGCTTTGTCGGGTTGGAATAATCCACAGGCGGGTTTTGCCGGAAGCGTCTTGTACGACAACTTTGCGGTATTTTTCAGTCTGATCTGTCTTCTGGCTGCCGGCTTGACGATTCTTATGTCGGATAAATACCTGCACCGTGAAGGTTATCCGGTTAGTGAATATTACCCACTGATTCTGTTTACGACTGCCGGTGCCATGTGGATGGCATCAGGCATCGATCTGATGACGATTTTCCTGGGGCTTGAAGTTCTGTCGGTCTCACTTTATGTCCTCGCAGGGTTCTTCCGTCGTCAGGTGCGGTCCAATGAAGCAGGGTTGAAATATTTCTTTCTCGGTGCCTTTTCGACTGGATTTCTTCTCTATGGTGTGGCCCTCCTTTATGGTGTGACCGGAACGACCAAGGTTGATGGAATTGCAGCTTATGTTACAGCTAATCCCGCTGCGGTAACAAACACCATGTTTATTGCTGGTGGTGTGTTGCTGTTGGTCGGCTTCCTCTTCAAAATTGCTGCTGCACCATTTCACATGTGGACGCCTGATGTTTATCAGGGAGCCCCAACTCCAATTACTGCCTTTATGAGTGCTGGACCAAAGGCCGCAGCTTTTGCAGCATTGATGCGTGTTGCTATTGTCGGGCTCGATGGTTTGCAATCTGAAGTGAGTTCAATGTTCTGGATTCTCGCAGTGCTGACGATGACGGTTGGTAACTTCATTGCGCTGAATCAAAAAAATCTCAAACGGATGCTGGCCTATTCGTCAATTTCACATGCCGGTTATGCGTTGGTTGGCTTGGTCGCATGGAACAAGATTGGCTTGTCGGCAATTTTATTCTACATGCTGGTTTATACCTTGATGAATCTGGGTGCCTTTGCTGTCCTGGTTCTGTTGGGCAAACAAAGCGAAGAGAACTTGACTCTCGACGGTATCGCTGGATTTGGCTACAAGAAGCCGCTATTAGGAGTGGTTTTCTCCATCTTTCTTTTCTCTCTGATGGGTTTACCGCCCACCGCCGGGTTTATTGGTAAGTTCTATATTTTTGCTGGTGCAGTGGAAGCTGGATATGTCTGGCTTGCCATTCTCGGAGTTTTAAACTCTGCTGTTTCATTGTATTACTATCTGCGGGTTATCGTACAGATGTACTTCAAGTCACCAGAAGAAGATTTTGCTTGGGTTTCGATTAACGCGCCGGTCGCAATTTCCATTGCTATTTCGGTTGCCGGTGTCCTTTATCTCGGTATTTTTCCGAATACTGTGATGAATCTGGCAAAGCTGGCTGGGTTCTAAGTCCACCAAAAATAAAGATTCAAAAGCCCTTCAGCTTGCTGAGGGGTTTTTTTTGACTTATTGAAAACCGGATAGGTTAAGCTTATCAGATGACGTTTAAAGAATATCTCCAGAAACTCGATACCGCTAATGAACTGAAAAGTATCGACACGAGGATTAATCCTGAACTCGAGCTGGCTGCACTCTGCAGACGTGAGTTTGCTGCTGAATCTGGTGGTTCTGCGTTACGATTCAATCATATTCAGGGTTCACACTTTTCTGTTGTTGCTAATCTGTTCGGTAGTGAAAAACGAGTGGCTGCACTTTTACATTTAAGCTCACTTGATCAATTATCAGAAAAAATAACTCGCTGGCTGAACAAGAAGAAGGGTGAACGATTTCTTAATACTGATAGGGTGAAGGAACCTGAGGTAAAGTCATCGTTGCTCACTGAAACGACTAGATTAAGTGAATTACCTGCAATCAAAAGCTGGCCTGATGAGGGTGGACGCTACCTTACACTGGCACTGACCTTGACCCAGCACCCTGAAACCGGTGAACGTAATCTTGGTCTTTATCGGGCACAAATTCTTGATGATGACCATATTGCTTTGAACTTTTCACCACAATCGGGGGCTGGTTACCATTATGAAGCAGCTAAGCGTTTAGGAAAGAGTTTGCCCCTGTGTCTATTGGTCGGAGTTGATCCTGCCCTGATCTGGGTTGCTGCTGCACCATTCCCTGCCGCTTGCGACGAATTTGAATTTTACCAGTCTGTTTTTGAAGAAAAAATTGATTGGTGTCATGCGGACACTCAGGCGATTAAGATTCCAATCAATACAGATCTGGTGATTGAAGGGCAAATCGACACTGATGGAATAACCGTTGAAGGTCCTTACGGTAATCATACCGGGTTTTACGTGACCCGTAACGATTGCCCCCTGGTGAAAGTGACAGCCGTTCATCATCAACCCGATCCCGTTATTCCGCTCACCGTTGTCGGCCCGCCACCGAGTGAAAATATCTATCTAGGCATGGCGAATGAAATTTTGATTCGAGCCGTAATCAAAATTAATTTTCCACACGTGTGTGATGTGTGGATGCCGCATGAAACAATATTCCATGGGGCTGCTGTGATAGCAGTACGGCGTCGGACAAAGTCAGAAAATAGAGAGCTGATCGATAACCTCTGGCAGGATAGCCCGCTGAATCGCTCACGTTTAATCCTGTTGGTCGATGAAAAGGTTCATGTCCGATCACTTTCCAACAGCTGGTGGCGACTGGTCAATGGGTTGAAAACTCCACGAATTTATACAGATGGGAATCGAACTGCGATTGACGCTACAGAAATTGATCCCGGAATATTGGTTCAGGAGAGCGCAGAAACAGCTTCATTATTGCAGCAGCACCGGGACGAGTATCGCCAATGGTAGAAGCGACAATAGAGCAGACATTAAACGATGTCTTTGGTTACCAATCGTTTCGACCTTTTCAAAAAGAGATCGTTGAAACATTAATCGCAGGAAGAGATGCATTTGTCCTGATGCCGACCGGTGGCGGGAAGTCGCTGTGCTTTCAAATCCCGGCCCTGCACCGAAATGGTGTCGCAATCGTTGTGTCACCACTGATTTCCCTGATGAAAGATCAGGTTGATGCATTGCAGGCTAATGGTGTCAGGGCAGCCTGCTATAATTCCTCACTGGCAGCCGCCGATGCCCGACAGGTTCTGGGGCAGCTTCATAATGGAAATCTTGATCTCCTCTACGTTGCTCCGGAGCGGTTACTGAGTTCTGATTTTCTTGAGCGACTGAGAAACATAGATGTTGCACTGTTTGCCATTGACGAAGCCCATTGTGTCTCACAGTGGGGTCACGATTTCCGTCCTGAATATACCGGGTTGGGGATGCTACGGGAGAGGTTCCCTCACGTGCCGATGGTGGCGTTAACGGCAACCGCTGAAAAACAGACCCGACTCGATATTTTAAGGCATCTCAATCTGCATAATGCCTATCAGGTGGTTGCCAGCTTTGACCGCCCTAA
>JAMOPE010000437.1 GCA_027064785.1 Geobacteraceae bacterium | reverse complement strand
TGAACAGGCAGGCGGTGCGGCGTCTGACGGTTGGCGACCGGTTCTCGATTTACAGCCCCACGAAATTCACGAGCGAACCCCGGTCTTTATCGGGTGCAAGGACGATGTTGCTCTGGCTGAAGAACTGATCCGCAAGCATGAGACCGATCCTCAAGAAGACTCAAAAAAATAATTAAACGGCCTGGTCGTTTGAAACGCTGCTGAATGGAGGGGGAATGCAGCCGGTTTTACTCGCTTTTGCAGCGACAGTCATTGGATTGTCGCTTGCTCCTATCTATACCTTTCCGCCTCGTCCGGGGTGGTTTCTTCTTTGTTTCTTTCTGCTGTTGGCACTGTTTTTTCAATTTCGATCGCGACGTAAAATCACCGCCTTAATCATTTTTATCCTTCTTCTCCTTCTTGCCAATGTGCGTTATCCGCTACAATTTCCTTCCCGTCAGGATATCTCACAGCTCGATCAACTGGCAAAAAAGGTGACGATCTCGGGAGAGGTGACCGATGTTAGACAGTTGACCGAAGGGCGTAGCTGGCTGGCAGTTAAAGTGAGCTCTGTTGCCATGAAGGAGCAATCGATTTCACTTGAGGCACCGTTAAATATTCGACTTTACCTTGGGGAAGGGACGGCAGAGATTCTCCCCGGTGATGTAATTCGATGCCGTACTCGGTTACGCAAACCCCGATTGTTCGGTACTCCCGGTGAATTTAACTGGCCACGCTATCTGGCAAGTCAGAAAATTGGGATGACGGGTTGGGTGAAAAATCGGGGAAAAATAACTATCCTTGACTCATCTCGGGGAGGTGTTCAGCGTTGGATGGTGCAGTGTCGAAACAAGATTGCTGCTGAAATACACTCCTTAATGCCGGATGAACGTGCTTACTTGACGCGGTCTCTGGTCTTAGGTGAAGGACGAGTCATACCCGACGATGTTCGCAAAGTGCTGGCTCGCAGCGGTATCAGTCACCTGTTCGCAATTTCCGGGTTACATCTGGGGATGATCGCTCTGCTCGGCTATTTTTTTCTGTTGTCGATCTATCGTCGTATCCCTCAACTGCTTGTGTGGCAACCACCCCAACGAATTATTCCCCTGCTACTTTTGCCACTGCTGCTCGGTTATCTGTTGTTGACTGGGGATGCTGTGTCGACCCGCCGGGCATTTGCTCTTGCCGTTTGCGGGGCTTTTTTTATTCATTGGCGCTACCATGTCAACCCTTTGCAGTTGCTGGCATCCTTGGCCTTTGTCTCCCTGCTGGTGAATCCACTGCTGTTGTGGCAAGCCGGTTGGCAATTATCTTTCAGCGGCGCTGCCGGAATTCTTTTGTGGCAGCCGCTATGGCAACGGAGCGGTAATAGTTTTCCCCGTGTCATACGTTATCTTTTTCAGCTGTTTCTCGTGACATCTGCAGCGTCGCTGGCGACCCTTCCGTTCGTTCTGCTTAATTTTCATCTTCTCGCTCCTGCTGGAATTATTGCTAATCTTGTTTGTGTTCCACTGGTGACATTGTTTGCGTTGCCGGTCGGTTTTATCGCATTATTGTTTCGACCGTTATTTCTTCCCTTAACCCATTTTCTTTTTTGGGTTTGTGGGTGGTTGCTGGAGGGGGTGGTGATGTTATCCGGCTGGTTGATAACTGTCCCCGGTTTGTCTGGTGGTTATTTGTTTTTGTCACGCGGGCAATATTTTGCGGTGGGTCTTTTTGTTCTTCCAGTGCTGCTTGTTGTGCAATTGAAAAAAAGGATGTTGCTTCGCTTTGGAATGGTGTGTTTTCTTCTCGGAAGCGTTCTTTGGCAATTTCCGATAAAAACGATTCCGGCTGTCACTTTAACGATGATCAGTGTCGGTCAGGGGGAATCGATGCTGCTACAAAACAAGTACGGACAAACCGTTCTGATTGATGGCGGGGGCTTTTATAGCAATCGATTTGATGTCGGGGAACGATTACTTGCCCCTGCTTTCGGTGAGCTAAAGATCAAAAACCTGGATGCTGTTGTTCTGACACATGATGATATCGATCATCGCAAGGGGCTTGTTTTTATTCTGAAAAATTATGCGGTGAAAGAATTTATTACCGGAATCCCGGTCACTCACCTCCACTATACGTTGCGGACTGTTCTGGCAGAGAAAGGCATCCCGATTCGACTGATTTCAGCAGGGTGGAGCGACCTTTCTTTCTGGCGTGAAGGTGACCTTCATATTTTTAACGGAAATTCAGGTTCATGCAGTGATAATAACGCATCTCTGGTGATGTTTCTTGATATACGGGAGAATGATGGATTGCTTCTCACCGGTGATCTGGAAGCGTCAGGGGTTGAAAAACTGCTGAAATCCGGGATTCCCGGGGCGGTTTCATTGCTCAAGCTTCCTCATCATGGCAGTCGGTTTTCTTCTATTGACCAACTTTGTGAGCATGTAAAGCCTCAGATATGTCTGGTTTCTTCCGGCTATCAAAATCGTTACCACCTTCCGGCACAATCGGTTGTTGATGATCTGGTTGAACGCCAGATTCCTCTTTATCGCACCGATCTTGCCGGAACATTACAGGCCCGTTTGGTTGATGGCACCTGGCAGGTGAAGCATTGGAGAGATGGGCTTTTTCATTGACAGGTGACGCACACTTCTGTTAAAAATCTCCTATATTACAGGAGTCTTATGATTTTTAGCCAATCAAGTATTCTGGTTGTCGACGACGAACTTTTCTTCCGCAAGCTTTATCGTGATCTGTTGCTTGAGGAAGGGTACCGGGTCGATGTCTGTGATAATGGTGATGATGCCATCGCGTTGTTGCAGCAGCGTCAGGTTGATGTTGTTCTCACCGATATGGTGATGCCGGGGCGCAACGGGCTGGAAGTCCTGCGGGCCGCGAGGGCAGTTGAAAACCCCCCCGAGGTTATTCTCGTGACCGGGCATGCCAGCCTTGAGTCGGCAATTGATGCATTGAAAAACGGGGCCCGCGATTATCTGGTGAAACCATTTAATCCTGATGAGCTGAAGCACCTTGTTCGGAATTGTCTCGAACAGCGTAAGCTTCTGACTGAGAACGATCATCTGAAACGCCAGATTCATTTGTTCCAAACGGGGCAATCGTTATCCTCTCTGATCGATCTTGATCGCCTTATCCCGCAATCTTTTGATGTCCTCCTGCGTGAAACGGGTGCGAGTGTCGGGTGTACCTTTACCCTGAAAGATGGTGTAACACCCACTTTGACCGGGGTGAAAAACCTCCCTGCGGAATTTGCCGACCAGCTTGTTAATCTTCTTTTGTCGCAGATCGACGATGCTGTCGGTTTCAGCCAGCCGGCTGCAACTGCCACAGCAAAGTTAAAACATTTGCAGCAACAGCCAGAGCAACTCTGGATGTTGCCGCTGCGTGACGGGGAGGTGTTGAAGGGAGGTATCATTGTCTGTGATGCTGTGACTGATCTTTCGGACGCAACAGCACTTGCCGATCTCCGCTATCTGTCTGATCAAATTTCACTCGGCTTCGAAAATGCCTGCCGCTATCACGATGCTCAGGAGTTGATGTATACCGATGATCTGACCGGACTGTATAATCATCGCTATATGCAGGTTGCTTTGAGCCACGAAATCCGTCGTTCTCAGCGTTATGGCCTGCAATTCTCTCTTTTGTTTCTTGATCTCGACCGGTTTAAAGAGATCAATGATAACTACGGTCATCTGGCGGGCAGTGCAGCATTGCAGGAGGTCGGTCAGCTGCTGATCGATTGCGTCCGGGATGTCGATACTTTATTCCGTTTTGGTGGTGATGAATTCGCGGCTATTCTGGTTGAAACAGATGACAAGACGGCGCGCGTTGTTGCTGAACGTATTCGTAAGGTCATTGAGGAACACGCATTTCTGGAAGAGCAGGGGACCCCGAGTTTTGTGACCGTGACCGCCGGCTTTTCAACGTTCCCGACCGATGCGACCGATAAAGAAAAATTACTTGATCTTGCGGACCGGGCGATGTATGCCGGAAAAGAATTGCGTAATGTGATTTGTGGTGTCGTTGATATCCCCGAAGAAAAAAGATGAGATGTCCCTCTCTGCGCTGCAAATCTTCTTTTACACCTATAAAAAAATCATAAATATTTTACAGACCCCTTTCAGAGCACATCAAAATAGGGTATCTTTCCCCGCTTGAAGCTGTGTTAGTTTCCATAGTTCAGATTAAAAATCAATATTTAAAGAGAAGGTTTATGCTGTGAGTATCACTGCGATCAAAGGGATGAATGATATTCTGCCGGGAGACGTTGAAACCTGGCAATTTCTTGAGCAGACAGCACGGGATGTTTTTGGCTGTTACGGTTTTGCTGAGATCAGAACTCCGGTGCCGGAAAAAACCGAGCTGTTCTGTCGCTCTATTGGTGAAACAACCGATATCGTTGAAAAAGAGATGTATACGTTTCACGATAAGAGTGAAAACTCACTGACACTGCGCCCTGAGGGGACAGCTCCGGTGATGCGTTCTTTTATCCAGAATCGTTTATATAATCTTGATCCCGTCTCAAAACTTTTTTATATGGGGCCGATGTTTCGTTATGAACGTCCACAAAAAGGTCGTTATCGTCAGTTTCATCAGCTCGGTGTAGAAGTATTGGGAGTCGAAGATGCCAAGATTGATGCCCAGGTTCTGGCAATGCTCCACCAGTATTTTGTCCGTATCGGGATTGAAGCGGTTGCATTGCAGATTAATTCTCTCGGCTGCCCCGAGTGCCGTCCCGCTTATCGTGAGAGTCTAATCACGTATCTTGAGACCCGCCTTGATTCCCTCTGCCCCGAATGTCAGCGGCGCTATGTGACAAATCCATTGCGTGTCCTTGATTGTAAAGTCTCCGGTTGTCAGGACGCCACTGTCGATGCTCCGGCGGTGATTGACCATCTCTGCCCCGCCTGTGATGACCACTTTGGCCAAGTGAAAAAATATCTGCAATCCCTTGATGTCCCTTTCAGTGTCAATGCCAGAATGGTTCGCGGCCTCGATTACTACGTGCGGACAACTTTTGAGCTGGTCACCGATCAGCTGGGATCGCAGAATGCTGTTGCTGCCGGTGGTCGTTATGATGGACTCGTCGAAAGCCTCGGTGGACCGGCATTGCCGGGAATCGGTTTTGCCATCGGTCTGGAGCGATTGGTGCTGATGAAGGGTGATGAAAAAGTTGCCCCTGTTTCACCGCAACTGTTTATCGCCGCGATTGGTAATGAAGCAAGCGACCGGGCTTTTGTGCTGATGTCACAACTGCAAACAGCCGGGATTCGTGCCGAGATGGACTACCTTGGTAAGAGCCTTAAAGCACAAATGCGGCGGGCGAATAAATTGAATGCAGCCTTTACCCTGATTCTAGGTGAAGACGAATTAAAGTCAGGACAGGCACAACTAAAAAATATGGCTGACAGCAGTCAATCGACGGTTGATCTGAACGCTCTGACTGAAGAATTGAAGAAAAAACTCGGCTAGAATCTCAGTTCTGCTTGACCCGGGGTGGATGTGGTTTATAATCCCCGATTGACCAATAAATTATCAGGGCTGAAAGGCTCGTTTGGAGGATTTTGTGTTAAACGATAAACTTGGAGATTTAAAGAGAACTCATCGGTGTGGTGATTTGACTGCGGAACTGATCGGTCAGGAAGTGTGCGTCATGGGGTGGGTTCAGCGTCGCCGTGATCATGGCGGACTGATTTTTATCGATCTGCGTGACCGGACCGGAATTATCCAG
>JAMOPE010000436.1 GCA_027064785.1 Geobacteraceae bacterium | reverse complement strand
TTTCCCGGCCAGAAAACGCTGATCGCCCATGACCTGGCAGAACACCTTGAAGAACACATTTTTCTGCTGGATGACAATGGAGCCGTCACCAATCTCGATCTTGCTGACGGGTGTGCCTGCGCGTTACCACCAGAAGCTGACAAACCAACATCTCCTGCACCCTCAGTGATCAAATATCGATCGGGTTGTATGGTGTGCGGTAACAGACTGATCTATCCCGAACGGGAAGTTGAACTGACGTGCCATTACTGTGGGCAAACAGCACTGGCAAACGCCCATTGTGACAAACGTCACTTTGTCTGCGATCATTGCCACAGTGAGGATGCTCTCGCCGTCATGGAACACCTTTGCGTTGAAGCAACAGAAACCGATATGCTTGAAATACTGGCGCGGTTACGAAAGCATCCATCGATTCCGGTTCACGGCCCCGAACACCATGCCCTGATGCCAGCAGTTATTGTGACCGCTTATCGCAACAGTGGTGGGCTAATTGAGGACGATCTCATTGCGACTGCGATCCGTCGCGGCAATCAGATTATCGGCGGAAGCTGTGCCTTTACCGGGATTTGCGGCTCGGCAACCGGGGTTGGTATCGCCTTCAGCCTGCTGTTGCAGGCCAACCCGGTCAAAGCAGAGCAACGTCAAATTGTCCAGCAGATTACCCAGCAGGTTCTCGCCGATATTGCCGATCTGAAAGCGGCTCGCTGCTGTCAACGTGATTGCTGGCTGGGACTGAAAAAAGCAGCGGAGTTATCAAAAGAGTACCTGCTGATTGCGTTGCAGGCAGATGCGATCATCGGTTGCTACCAACGCCACCAGAATCAGGAATGTATCGGGTTGGAATGTCCGGTACTGCAGGAACAAACTGATGCCAGAGTGGTTGCAAACCGGCACTGAAGTTCATAAATTCCCGCGCATGCTATGTTTATACGAGAAAAATAACTCTATTCAGCAACAGGAGAACAATATATGACGCACCCCGTTATTGAAGACCTTCGTTGGCGACATACAGCCAAAAGGTATGACCCGACAAAACGTATCCCGGCAGAAGATCTTGACATCTTTCTTGAAGTCTTGAGATTGTCCCCGTCATCCATCAACTCCCAGCCCTGGCGCTTTATCGTCATCGACAGTGAAAATGCCAGAGAGCGACTGGACAAAACCTTTGGGGACAAATATCCATTAAATCGCCCTCATTGCTTTGATGCATCACAAATTATCCTCTTTGCCTACAACCCTCGTTACAGTCGCGACGATTATTCCCAAATTATCGATCAGGAGATACGCGATGGCCGAATGAAACCGGAGGAGCGGGACAAAGCCTTTGCAAAGTTCATTTTTGCCGAAATGAATACTGATAAAGCTGGGAATACCGCAGCATGGACTAAAGCTCAGTTGTACATTGCGTTAGGAAATGCACTTCATGCTCTCGCCCGACTAAAAATCGATGCAACTCCCCTTGAAGGGATTGATACCCCGGCAGTTAATGAAGAGTTCAAACAGGAACTGGATGGCTATCAGTGTGATGTTGCCCTGGCAATCGGCTACCACCATCCGGAAGAAGATTTCAACGCTGAGCTGCCAAAATCACGCCTTAAACTTGGAGATATTCTGATAAAGATTTGACACAAAGAAGACAGCCAAAAATATTTTTTTGCGGATGAAATAGCGTTCAAAAAACATCTCAACCAAGACTCTTCCTAACCAGTTTGGTAATGATCTGTTTATTTCCTCTATTCAATCTGTTAGACTGCGCAATTATTACTGAAAGAAAGTCTATAACCTTTTTAAGGAGTTTGAAGATGAGTAAACGTTTCATTGTATTCTTGGTTGTTGCACTCTTTGCGCTGAGTGGTTGCGCTAAAACAAAACTGGTTTCAACTTGGAGTAATCCTGATTTCAGTGGTCCAACGTTGAAAAAAGTGCTGGTTCTCGCAGTTGTAAAGAATAAAATGCAACGACGCCTTTACGAAGATTCATTCGTCAAGAAGTTGCGTGACACCGGAATTACTGCCATTGCCAGCTATACAAAGCTGCCGGAACTGAGTGACGACAAAGATGTCAACATCAAGAAGATCAAAGCTCTTGTTGCAGAAACCGGTGTTGACAGTGTTCTGGTCACCACCCTCGCCAGTGTTGATACTGACGAACAATATATTCCCGCTTCAGCAGTCTACGTGACTGGGCGTGGTGGTGCTTACGGCCATTACGGTATGTACGATTATTTCGGCTACACCCACAGTACGGTCTATCAATCGGGCTACACCATTGAGAATACAACCGTCACACTGAATGCCACGGCCTTTTCGGCAAAAAACAAAGAAATGCTGTGGTCGGGTGATACCAGCAGTCTGAACCCCGGTTCAGCCGTTGATGTCATTGCTGATAATATTAATCTTATCACTGAGGCAATGAAGAAAGCCGGATTGATCTAAAAAACGATCAACTTCCCGGTAACCTTCGCCTTGGCGAATAAATAGAAAAGCCGCTGTTCTCATTTGAGAGCAGCGGCTTTTTTGTACTCGATCATCGGAGGAAAACTATGCTTTTCCGGCACTCCCGAGGACCTTTTCATTCTTGTGTTTCATCAAATCAATCAGTTCCTGGCGACCGGAACCGAGATACTTGCGTGGATCAAAATCACTGGGGTTATTCGCAAGATATTCGCGTACTTTTGCAGTCATTGCCAGTCGGCCATCTGAATCGATATTGATTTTACACACAGCACTGGCCGCAGCCTGACGCAGTTGGTCTTCAGGAACCCCGACAGCCCCATCCATCTTGCCACCATACTGATTGATCAAAGCAACGTACTCAGGAATAACACTGGATGCGCCATGCAGAACAATCGGAAACCCGGGAATCCGTTTCTCACATTCTTTCAGAATATCAAAACGTAACGGTGGAACCGACTCCCCTTCTTTCAATTTAAACTTATAAGCACCGTGACTGGTTCCGATCGAGATAGCCAGTGAATCGACGCCGGTTTTTTTCACAAAATCTTCGACGTCATCGGGCTGGGTGTAAGTCGACTCCTCAGCAACAACATCATCCTCAATCCCGGCAAGAACACCAAGTTCACCCTCGACAGTCACATCGTGAGCATGGGCATACTCAACAACCTGGCGAGTTAAAGCAACGTTTTCATCGTAAGACAAATGGGACCCGTCAATCATCACCGACGAAAACCCCGAATCGATACAGCTTTTGCACAGTTCAAATGAATCACCATGGTCAAGATGGAGAACAATCGGGATATCGGCACCCATCTCTTTTGCCATCTGTACGGCGCCGGCCGCCATGTAACGAAGCATTGTCTCGTTGGCATAATTACGTGCCCCCTGACTCACCTGAATAACCACCGGTGAGCGGGTTTCAGCACAGGCACAAATGATGGCCTGCAATTGTTCAAGGTTGTTAAAATTATAAGCGGGAATCGCATAGCCGCCATCAACAGCTTTGCGGAAAATCTCGCGGGAATTAACCAACCCCAAGTCTTTGTAACTGATCGCATCGGCCATAGATTATACCTCCATAATGTATTGTGGATGATTCAAGTTGCTCTTCCCCGCCCCGTTCAATACGCGAGACACATTCACTTTTATCAACCAAAGTAGAAATTGTCCAGCGACCAGTAGAATAAAAAGAGGAGATTTGCCCCGGGAAGAGAGTTGCAAATCGATTTAAGTTAAATTAGTATACGCTGGTTTCGGGATAAAAAAGATATTTTTTTCGCTATCGTATCGATCATCAGACGAAGAAAGGGCTGGCTCACTATGGGCGACGCAAAAACTGACGAGTATTTCAAAGAGTGGAAAGAGCGTGAGGCAATTGCCGAAGCAATGGCTCCACTAATCGGCAAGCTTTATCGTGATCAGGAAGTGATCTGCACCGTTTATGATCGTGCCCTGGTGAATAAATCGACCATCGAAGTTCTGCGGGCTCACCGCTTTGCCCGGCAAATCATCAGTCGGGAAATCTGGGTCACCGATACCTACCCGATTCTGCAAGCCATGTCTGAAATGGATCTCGCACCCGGCAAGGTCGATCTCGGTAAGCTCGCCATCCTCTTTCAGGAACAAAAAAGTACTGACGTTAAGGCATTTGTCACCAAGCAATTGAAAGGTCTGAACACTGGTAAAGGGCATCAGCTAAGTGAACCACGCGATGTTGTCCTCTACGGTTTCGGCCGTATCGGACGCCTACTGGCAAGAATTCTCATTGAACAGACCGGTGGCGGCAACAAACTGCGCTTGCGGGCTGCCGTTGTCCGGAAAGGAAGTGAAGACGATCTGGTCAAGCGCGCCAGTTTGCTGCGACGTGACTCGGTACACGGTCATTTCAATGGAACGATCAGAGTCGACAAAGAAGAAAATGCAATTATCGCCAATGGGAATCTCATCCGGATTATTTACGCCAATGGCCCGGAAGAGGTCGACTACACAAAATACGGGATCAACAACGCGATCGTTATTGACAACACCGGAAAATGGCGTGACCGTGAAGGGCTGGGAAAACACATCCAGTGTAACGGCGCATCACAGGTTCTGCTGACTGCTCCGGGTAAAGGGGATATCCCGAATGTTGTTTACGGTGTCAACAATCAACTGCTGGATAACGAGGAAGCAATCCTCTCGGCAGCCAGTTGTACAACCAATGCGATTGTTCCGGTTCTCAAGGCAGTGAATGATAAATTCGGCATTGAAGCCGGACACATTGAAACCTGTCATAGCTACACAAATGACCAGAACCTAATCGACAACTACCATAAAAAAGAGCGTCGGGGGCGCAGCGCCCCGCTGAATATGGTTATTACCGAAACCGGTGCAGCCAAAGCCGTTGCAAAATGTCTCCCCGAGCTGGCGGGAAAACTGACCGGGAATGCTATTCGGGTTCCGACTCCCAATGTGTCACTGGCGATACTTAACCTGACGATGAAAAAAGAGACCACCGTTGAAGAGTTGAACACTTACCTGCGTGATATCTCTTTAAATTCACCGCTGCAGGACCAGATCGACTACACCAACTCTCCTGAGGCAGTTTCGACTGACATGGTTGGATCGTCCTATGCGGGTGTCGTCGACTCCCTCGCAACTATTGTCCAAGGTAACCGTTGCGTCCTTTATGTCTGGTACGACAACGAATACGGTTACAGCTATCAGGTTGTTCGGATTGTTGAAAAAGTGTCCGGAATGAACCTAGAGCATTGGCCAAAGTAAATAAGCCAATGATTATCAGCAATAAAAAAGACCGGTTCTGACAACAGAGCCGGTCTTTTTTTGTTTATTACAACAGCCTAGTTGAAGCGCTTCATCGCACGCATTTTTTTGCGCAGACGTCGTTGGGCTTCTTTTTCTTTACGCTTCCGCTTAATACTTGGCTTCTCGTAAAATTTACGCTGTTTCATCTCGCGAAAAAGTCCTTCCTGTTGCAGCTTACGCTTGAGAACTTTAATCGCTTTTTCGACGTTACCGTCGATAACAGTGATTTCCACGAACAATCACCCCGCTTTCTTTGCTGTCTTTGCGGAGCACCCTCCACAAGAGTTTGAACGTATACCTGTTGGGTCTGTCTAAGTCAAGACTTTTCCACCAAAGCAACCTTGAGTCCACCATTCGAAAAATGCAATAACGGCAAAAAAGCAAGCCCCGTCCTTTTCAATAGAGAACTCTCCGGACAAATCAACGCCCCCCGCCAAAGCCGGAATTTATCGCCGTAAACCTGCCCAAGATCATGAAACAGTGCCTGCAGACTGGCATTTTTTCCCAGTCGTTCCCCATACGGGGGATTGCATAGGACTAACCCAT
>JAMOPE010000435.1 GCA_027064785.1 Geobacteraceae bacterium | reverse complement strand
ACTGCGGGTTGATCGCAGCGCTGTTAATGCCGACGGCCTGATTGATGCGGCACAAGGGGCAATCTCAGGGCTCCCCGCGATTGTTCAGGAAAAATTTCCACAACTGTTTAACGAAGCCAACGAGCTGCTGGTGCAGTTAAGCGGCTTGAGTGTCGATATTACCAACCGTCAGGTCACTTTCGGGTTGGTGTCTCTCAATCCATCAGCACCGCTGGAATTTGCGCTAGGGCCGGTTCAGATGAAACTGTCTGCATTGACATTTTCACCCTCTGGTGCCGATATTGACGGTTCGATTTCTCTTGCCGGGCTCGGTTTGCCCCTCTCTGATATTCCCTTTAACGATCTGCAGCTAGGAAAATTTGGTTTTGCTGGAGAAATCGATCTGGTCGGGCTGTCTGGTAATCTTCAGGTGACCCTTTTAGAGGGTGATTACGGGTTTGGTCTTGGTTTGACCGAACTGAGTGTTGATGTTGATACGCAACGCCCGTTGGTTGATATAATCCAACTTGCCGGTTTTGCCGGATCATTACAATTTGGCTCTGGCTTCAACAACCTTGAAATTCCAGATCTGACATTATTAGCTGACCACAGTATCCACTGGGGTAAGAATTTGGCTGCCGGGGTTGCGGACAGCGCAAAACAACTGATTCTCCCCGGTGGATTGTTCAGTCTCGGTAACCTGGGCGGTTCGGTCGATCTCGAAAATAAGGCTTTGTCGATTTCGGGTACTTTGATTTTGCCCCCATCAATGAACTCGGCGTCGATTACCATTCCCGCAGATCATCCATTGACTCTTTCGGCTTCCAGTGGGCTCTCAACTGATGGACCCATTATTTTTAATCCCGGTGATTTACCAACGATTTCTCTCGAAAAAATCCCTTCCGAGTTAACGGCTTTGAGTATCGATATTTCGCATGGGAATATCAGTGGAACGCTTGCCGGTGAAATGACCTTTGCGCAATTCGGTGGATTGAAGATTGCAGCGAACGCCACGCTTGATAAAACCGGGCTGAAAGAGGTTGAGATTGGCGGTGCGGTCAATAAAAATTTGGATTTGCAGGGCTTTGCCACGTTGACGCTTGATAAGGTGACCAGCGGATACAAAGATGACAACTTTTATGTCGAAATTGATGGTGGAATTCAGGCAACGCACACGCTGTTTGCCGATTATGGGAAAAAAGTTGATCTCAAGGGCTTGCGGATCTTCAAGAGTGGTATTGAGTTTGCCCAAGATATGGACGGCTGGAACGAGCTTAAGGGCGGCGACGTTAATATCAATGCGATCAAGTTGGCGTTGGAGCAATATGGTTTGGGTATCGAGGGCGGTAAGTTGTGGTTTGGCCTGAAGGGCTCGGCTAATTATCAGGATAATAATATTTCACTGACGGCACGGATTTTTCAGGATGGCACCTACAAAATTAGTGACTTTGGTTTTGATGGTTTAACTTTGACGTTGGGGGAATTTTCACTCCGGACATCGGCTGAAGCGGTTGCAGGGATGTTGAGCGGTGAAGGCTTTATCAATGTTGGGTTCTTGATGGCGTATCTCCCCGAAGAGATGAAAGATCCATTGACCGGTGAACTCAAGGTTCAGTTCACAAACCTTGGTGTCGACCTTGACGCTCATTCGATTACTTCGGGGATGGTGACGGTTAACTTTCCCCGTGGGCTAAGTGTTGATCTTGCTGCCGTTCAGGCTAACCTTAACTCGATCAGTTTTGGTTTTGACGGTGCTTCAGTTGATGGATCTATATCTCTTGCTACTATCAATGGCATTGCTATGCCGGATGCCTTAGCCGGGCTGGGTCTTGATGATATCGATCTGAGCCCGTCCGGATTTAAAGGGACAATCAACTGGCCGGCGACAACTGCTGGGGTTGAATCAACTTCTAATAAGGGACCCTCGAGAAGGTCAGAGTCGGGCGGTATGGTCGGTGGTCATGGTGGCGGAGGTGCTGGTAAGCTGCTGACGATTCCGGTTGTTACTGGCGACTATGGTATCGCTCTTAAACTGTCGCGGGTTGCACTGCGTCTTGATACAACAAAATCTTCAATTCTCGAAATGATTAAACTGACCGACCTTGATGGCTCGGTTAAGCTGGGTTCTGCCTATGGTGATACCGTTCAGGAAGTCTCCAACCTGCGGATGTTGGCTGACGGGGCAATCACTTGGGGGGTTGAAACTGCAGAAGATTTTCTGAATACGGCGAAAGATACTGCGACAGGTGCAGCTCAAAATGTTGTAAAAGGTGCTGCGAGTATCGCAAGTTCTGCAGCAACCGGTTTCTCTTTTACCATTCCGGGGACATCTTTCAAGGTTAATAACCTTGCGGGTAGCCTTTCTCTGGAAGATCGCTCGGTCGCGTTGTGGGGAAAAATAAATCTCCCTGCTGATCTGGGTGGTGGCTCCATTGGCTTGAGTCGTGAAAATAGTCTGGTATTGTCGATGAGTGGCATTTCGACCAATGGTCCTGTCGATATCGACCCCGGCTCTCTGACTCGCTTTAAGTTATCGGGTTTTTCGGCTGACGTTTCGGCATTCTCTTTTGGTTTGTCCAATAACTCAGTCTCGGGATCGATTGCCGCAGATCTTAAGCTGAACAAGTTTGATAATATCCCAATTGCGGTTACCGCGGCTTTTGACAGTGGTGGTATTGCCGAAATGACAGTTGCTGCTGATCGTTTGCAACAAGCGTTTGACATTGGAGATTTTGCCCGCATTGACTTAAGTAAAGTTGAAGGTGGCTATGATGACGGCGAGTTCTTTGTCGCTATCGATGCCGACCTGACTCTCGAAAATTCGGCGATCAGTGATCTTGATCGCTCCTTCTCATTTACCGGCCTTAAAATTTATAAAGATGCCCTTGCTCTTGCTGAGGCTTCGACCGGAATGCAGACCATCGACGGGGCAACGATCAACTTGAACGACGCGATGCTGATGTCGCTGACCCAATATGGTTTTGGTGTCACCGACAGCCGTTTCTGGATTGCCCTGTCGGGCGGGGTTACGTTTGGCGGTCAAGACGTGACCGCAACGGCCAAAGTTTATCAGGATGGAGAGTTTGAACTCGACCAGTTAGGTGGTAATCTGCTGATTGCTGTTGGTAATTTTACCTTGCGAACTTCGTTCAATTATTCGGATGGGATAATCACCGAAGCAACCGGTGGTTTAAATCTCGGCAGCTTCATGTCTTCTATCCCCGCTGATTTGAAAGACCCTTTTGGTGATCTTCCCGTTACGATCAGAAATGTTGAAATTGACCTGAGTGATCCGACTGCTCCAAAAATTAAATCGGGTTCGATCTCTTTTGTCACTGCTTTTCCTGTTGTGACTGATTTCTTTACCGCACAGATCAATGGAATCGAAGTGGGTGCCGTGGATGGTGCTGCGTACGGTAAGGTATTGGGCGGCACAATTACCTTCCATCAGACAGGCTCACTTCCGGCACTTGAAGGAATTTCAATTACCAACATCGGCCTGAGTGGCAGTGGGTTCAGTGGTGATTTGACCTGGAATGGTAGTCAGCCTCAGACGGCTCATATCTTTGAAGATGCCAATTACGGTATTGATGCGGAACTGAGCAGTATTACGATTGGGTTTGATTCATCAAAAACAACCCTCAGTGAAATTATTAAGTTAAAGAGTATTACCGGTTCTCTTGCTTTTGGTAGCGGCTACGGGACTTCCATTGCACCGGAAATCGGCTACGACAGTGTTGCCGATAATTATACCTTCGCCGCCGGAGTTACCTCTGCTTTGAAGATCCCCGGAACCTCTGTCAAACTGAAAGGGGTCGCCGGTTCATTCAATTTCGATTCGGCAAAAGTGTCCCTTGGGGGACAGATTGTCTTCCCGTACGAGTCGACCGAAATTTCCTTTGCCGTCAATGAGCTGGAATTTTCCTCTTCTGGTGTTGCGGGGTCAGTTGCACTGGAAAATCCGATTGATATTCAAGGGCTGGGCTTTCCGACGGTGTTGACACAAGCAAGTCTCAGCTTCTCCGGATTCTCTATTTCAAGCGGTAGTCTCGGTCTGGATCTGACCCTCGAGCAGTTTTTTGACCTGCAGGTTGCTGCGGCATTGACGGTTGATAACAGCGGGATCAGTGCCTGGTCTCTGGGCGGAGAGACTGATGCCAGTTTTACTGCGGATGCCGGTTTTGCAGAACTTACGGTCAGTGATCTTGGCGCTGGATACGATTCGACCGACGGTCTCTTTTTCTCGATGAATACCGATATCACCATGAAAGCGGACGCGGTGTTGTCGGCAATGCCTGACGACATGTCCCTGTCTGGATTGCAGGTTTACGCAACAAAAATAAGTGTTGATGCCGCAGAGATGTCGCGCTCTTTTAACGGGACGACTGTCAGTTTGGCGGGAGTTGATCTGACCCTGAATCAATTAGGAATCGGTTATAATCAAAAGTTTTATCTTCTTGCCGGTGGAAACATCAATATCGCTGATCTTTGTGAAGCGGGAGCGGTTGTTAAGCTTTACGATGATCTGACTTTCGAACTCAATGAAATTGAGATTGCATTTACCAATCCAGCGGTCGAGTTCTCCGGGTATTTGGCGATGTACAGCAACGATCCTGTTTATGGAACGGGTTTCTCTGCTGGGCTGGATGTTTTGATCGCCGGGACATTACCATTATCAGGGGCACTGCAAGTTGGTTCGATCGATAATGACACCGATTCTTATGTCTATTGGCGGGTCATGATGAAGACCGGAGCAACAATTCCATTGAGTCCGATTCCAATGAATATCTATGGAATTGGTGGTGGTGTCGCCTACCACATGAGGATCAATGCAACACCTGGGAATGTTTCTTTCGACCCCTCTGCTGATACGCTTTTTGGTCTGACTGCCCTTCTTGATTTAGGCAGCCTGGACACTGGATATACTTATTTTGGTAAGTTTAGTTTAACGATGGAACCGACCAATTACCGGGTCGTATTGACCGGAGACTCTTGGTTTATGGAAGGAAAGAGTGCATCGGGAACAGCTCATCTTGCGGCTGTCATTGAACTGGGTGCCAGCCCGGCGATGCTGCATGTTCAGGCTCAGGCTCACCTGTCGAAAGAGGCTTCCGGATTTACTCTGTTAGGAGTTGATGGCGGGGTCGATCTGTTGTTCAGTGAAAGTGACTGGCATATCTATTTTGGTTCAGTTATCCAGCAACTGGAAGTGACCGCTCTCGAATTTTTAACGGGTTCCGGTTATATTCAACTTGATTCCAGTGGTATTGCTATGGGAGTGAAATACGTATTTGACCTCGAGGGCTCGGCGTGGATCTTCTACGGTCGTCTCTATGGTGGAGCTCAAATCGACTTGGCAGCCGGCATTAAACCTTTCTATATCGATGCCCGTGGTAGACTGTGGATCGGTCTTGAAGCCGGGGTAAAAGCCCGGGGTAAAAAGTTCGAAATCATGAGTGCCTATGCTGAGTTAGGGGCTCACTTCAAAGCGTCAGAGACCGCTGGTGTTTTTGTCGGTATTCATGGCGAGATGAGTTATTCTTTTTTGGCGGGTTTGGTGAGTGGAACCTGGGAGGTAACGTTCACGATGCCTGAAGATGCCCCTGCTGGAGCCGGGGACAGTAACATCGAAGATATCCCCTTGCTGACTTATGCTGAGCCTGAAGATGGTGCTGAGGGGGTAGGACGTCTAGACAGCATTTCGATCCATACCAATATACCGCTTATGCGCCCGTTCCGGTATGATGACGGGAATAAGTATATATTGTGCATCAAAGATCCAGATCATCCCGACAATTGTGTCGATTTTTCTGATGTCAGAGCTGCAATGGCAAAGGCTTTAAGG
>JAMOPE010000434.1 GCA_027064785.1 Geobacteraceae bacterium | reverse complement strand
ACTCCTCTAGGATTGACAGCCCCGGACACTAACCCGGAACAAGGATATGCCTAGACCCCCAACGGCTCTAGACGAAACAATAGCTTTTATCACAACCACTAATATGGTTCAAGGTTTTTAGACGTTAAATCGGAAATGCATCACGTCACCATCAATAACACGGTAATCTTTCCCTTCAAGTCGCAGCAATCCTTTTTCTTTTGCTCCTGCTTCTCCCCCGGAATTGATAAAATCATCATAGGCGATAACTTCTGCACGGATAAATCCTTTTTCAAAATCGGTATGGATCACCCCGGCAGCCTGTGGTGCCAAAGCACCATCAGAAACAGTCCAGGCACGCACCTCTTTAACTCCGGCAGTAAAGTAAGTAATCAGGCCCAGAAGTTTGTAGCCGGCGTGGATCATCCGATCAAGACCCGACTCGGCAAGCCCCATGTCCAGCAGAAACTCAAGCTTTTCATCGCCATCCAACTCGGCAATTTCCGACTCGATTTTGCCACAAATGGTCACCATCTCAGCCCCTTCTGCTTCGGCATGATCTCTAACCTTCTGGACGAATGGATGGACACCCTCCAGATCATCTTCAGCAACATTCGCAACATAGAGCACCGGCTTAATTGTAATCAAACAAAGCTCGGCAATCATTTTCTTTTCATCTTCCGTCAAATCGACAGCCCGGGCCGGAATTCCTTCGTTCAAAGCAGCTTCCACCCGCTCAAGAATAGCAACTTCTACCTGTAACTGTTTGTCACCACTTTTTGCCTGTTTGCGGCTCCGTTGAATTCGTTTTTCAACGGTATCAAGGTCGGCGAGATTCAGTTCAGTTTGAATAACTTCGATATCACGCAGTGGATCGACGCTGCCATCAACATGAACAACATTCTCGTCTTCAAAACACCGGACGATGTTGGCAATCGCATCAACCTGACGAATATGACCAAGAAATTTATTCCCCAGTCCTTCTCCCCTGCTGGCACCACTGACCAGCCCGGCAATATCGACGAACTCCATACTGGTCGGGAGAACAGCTTGCGGTTTGACAATAGCAGCCAACGCATCAAGACGGGGATCAGGCATCGCAACGACACCGACGTTCGGCTCAATCGTACAGAAAGGATAATTTGCCGATTCTGCCCCTGCAGAGGTAATCGCATTGAAGATTGTTGACTTACCGACGTTTGGCAGACCGACGATACCACATTTAAAACCCATAGTTTTCCCCTGTAAAAATACCGATAGCCGGAGCACAGGCCCCGGCTATCGTGTCAATCACTATATCTGTTTGTTATCAGACCAGCAGCGGTGCAATAACCAGAGCAACAACGCTCATCAGCTTGATCAGAATGTTCATAGCAGGACCCGAAGTATCTTTGAAGGGGTCACCGACAGTATCACCGATAACAGCAGCAGCATGAGCTTCGCCGCCCTTGCTTTCGCCTTCGAGCTGACCGCTTTCGATGTATTTCTTCGCATTATCCCATGCGCCACCACCATTGGACATCATCAGAGCCAACAGAACACCGGCGAGAGTCGCACCGGCGAGCATACCGCCGAGAGCTTCTTTACCAAGGACGAACCCGATCAGAACCGGAGCAGAGACAGCGATAACACCGGGAAGAACCATCTCACGCAAAGCAGCTTTAGCCGAGATATCAACACAACGCTGAGAATCGGGCTTGACGCCCTCTTTCCCTTCGAGCAGACCGGGAGTCTCACGGAACTGACGACGGATCTCATCAACCATGGCTCCGGCAGCTTTGCCAACGCTGGTCATGGTCATAGCACCCATGAAAAACGGCAGCGCACCACCAATCAGCAGCCCGATAACAACCATAGGGTTGATAAGGTTGATGACGGTCAGACCAACAGTCGTTGCATAAGCAGAGAACAGAGCCAGTGCCGTCAAAGCAGCAGAACCGATGGCAAAACCCTTACCGATTGCTGCAGTCGTATTACCAATAGCATCAAGACCGTCGGTAATCTTCCGCACATCAGGACCGAGACCAGCCATTTCAGAGATACCGCCCGCGTTATCAGCGATTGGACCATAGGCATCAACAGTCATGGTAACACCAACCGTTGCCAGCATCCCGACAGCGGCAATACCGATACCGTAGAGACCGGCACAGGCGTTAGCGATGAAGATACAGACACAAATGATCAGGATTGGCAGTGCAGTTGATTCGAGGCCAACAGCCAAACCGTGGATGATATTGGTTGCAGGGCCGGTCTTACTTGCTTCAGCAATCCGGGTGACCGGAGCTTTAGCGGTATAATACTCAGTGATCTGACCAATGGCGATACCGGCAAGGGTCCCCGCTAGAATGGCCCAGAAGATTCCGGTGCTAAGACCGGCAAACTGAATGTAGATAAAAGCGGCAACCAGGAAACCACCGGCGGCAACAAATGTAGTGTAGTGGAGTGCCTTAGCGGGATCCATACTCTTGAGAATTTTCATCGAACCGATGCCGAGGAAAGAAAAGAGCAGACCGATCATTGCCAGTGCGAGGGGCAGCAGCATTGCTGCAGCCTGAACATCGGCACCAACACCAAGCTTACCAAGCAACTCGGGACCAGCGGCAGCAGCAATCGCCATTGTTGCGATAATTGAACCGACATACGATTCAAAAATATCGGCACCCATACCGGCAGTATCGCCAACACAGTCACCAACGTTATCGGCAATGACACCGGGGTTACGTGGATCATCTTCCGGAATGCCTGCTTCAACCTTACCAACCAGGTCGGCACCAACGTCAGCAGCTTTGGTATAGATACCACCGCCGACACGGGCAAACAGAGCAATAGAGGAAGCACCCATAGCAAAACCATTAATATATTTTGCAGTTTCTGGGCTGCCACCGAAATAGATATAGGCAATACCAACGCCAACCAAACCGAGTGATGCGACGGCAAGACCCATAACAGCACCACCATTGAAGGAGACCTCAAGGGCTTTTGCCTGGCCCGAAACGCGAGCAGCCTCAGCAGTTCTTACGTTAGCCCGGGTTGCTGCTTTCATTCCGATGAAGCCACAAGTCATTGAGCAGACCGCGCCACCAAGGAAGGCGAGTGCAGTCTGAATGCTCATAGCGATAGCAATCAGAATAAAAACGATAACAATGAAGATTGCCAGAACCCGGTACTCACGACCGAGAAAAGCCATGGCTCCTGCATGAATATCTTCAGAGATCTCATGCATCTTCTCATCACCGACCGGCTGTGCCTTAACCATGTTGTAGAGCACAATCGCGATCACAAATCCGATTACTCCTAGAATAGGAGCCCACATTTGCAGTTGCATTCGTTCCTTACCTCTCTTGTTTTAGTGTTGAAGTTAGTTTAACAGTTTATAGTTATTGAAAGAATTCATCGCAGCAGTCACTCCATCCGCCAGGATCTTTTCTGCTGCTTCAGCTGCAGTGTCGAGCAGCTCTGGAAGTAATTTTTGTTCATTGGGCGAAAACCGGCTGAGAACATGTCCTGTCACATCACCCCGCTCCGGTCGACCAATCCCGATTCGTAACCGAATGAAATCTTTATGACCGGTTAGTGCAATAATATCACGCAACCCGTTATGGCCACCGTGGCCTCCGGTGGCCTTGATCCGCAAACGACCGAACGGCAGATCAAGATCATCGCAGATGACAATCAAATCCCCCGGTTGAATTCCGAGGGATTTGTAAGCAGCGTTCACACTGGAACCGCTGCAGTTCATAAATGTCTGCGGCAGCAGAATCGTCGTTTCGCTGGTCGCGACACGACCGACACCATACAACGCCTGGTAGCCTTTTTTCTTTAGAGAAACCCGATTTCGTAGAGCAACATGATCCGCTGCCATAAACCCGATATTATGCCGGGTCAAAGAATATTTATCACCGGGGTTACCCAGCCCGACCAGCAGCTTCACTTGAGATCAGCTCCCTGAATTATTCAGCAGCAGGCTCTTCTTCTGTCACTTCAGCAACTTCTTCGTCTTCTTCAGTCGTCTCGACCTCAACCTTGACAACACTCAGAGTTACAACAGTGAAGTTAACATCATGAACAAGCTCGACCCCTTCCGGCGCGGCGATTTCATCGATATGAAGAGTATCACCGATAGCGAGCTCAGTCACATCGATGTCGATAGCCTGAGGAACCTGTGTTGGCAGACACGAAACTTCCAGTTCATTCCGAACCAGCTGCAGAGTACCACCCTCTTTTTGACCAATCGCAGTTCCAACAATATTGACCGGAACCATAAACAGTGATTTTTCGGTCAGGTTAATCGCATGGAAATCTGCACAAACCATTGTCCGGCGAATGGGATGAATGTCGGCATCTTTCAGCACAACAACACAACCATCAAGAGACCCGCCACCCTTCAGAGTGATCAGCGTGTTCATTCCGGCATCACCGGAAATAACCTGCTCAAGCTCTTTAGGATCAACAACAACGCTTGTTGGCTCAAGATCTTTTCCATAAACAACTGCAGGTAACTTTGCTGCTGCTCTCAGTTTACGGGCAACTCCCTTACCACTTTTCTCACGAATTTCTACGTTCAATACTGCTTGAGCCATCTATTTATCCTCCATCGATAAAGAAACTAATCTTTTTTTATACGAACAGTGAACTGACCGATTCAGCATTATGGGTACGCCGGATCGCTTCTGCAAGCAAATGGCTGACCGACAGCCGATGCAGAGTGTCACACTGATCAAGTTTTTCCTGACCAGCAATTGTATCGGTAATATATACTTTTTTCAGCGGGCTTTCAGAAATCCGCTCTAATGCCGGACCCGACAAAACCCCGTGGGTGGCACAGGCATAGACATCACAGGCACCGTGTTCCTGAAGAGCGCGGGCTGCAGCACATAACGTCCCGGCAGTATCAATCATATCGTCGATAATAAAACAGTTCTTCCCTTTGACATCACCGATAATATGCATGACTTCGGCAACATTCGGACCGCTGCGACGTTTGTCGATAATAGCTAAGCCGGCGTCTAGGCGCTTGGCAAAGGCACGGGCACGTTCAGTACCACCGGCATCAGGTGAAACAATGATCACTTCGCCAAATGACTGCCTCCGGATCTCATCCAACATCACCGGAGCCGCATACAGATGATCGACCGGAATATCAAAAAAACCCTGAATCTGACCGGCATGAAGATCCATCGTCAATAAACGATCAATCCCTGCAACCGACATCAGGTCGGCAACCAGTTTCGCAGTAATCGGCGCACGCGGAGCAACTTTGCGATCCTGGCGAGCATAGCCGAAGTACGGAACGACAGCATTGATCCGTGCAGCAGATGCACGTTTTAAAGCATCAACCACCACCAGCAATTCCATCAGGTTGTTATTCGCCGGTGAAGATGTCGACTGGATGACATAAACGTCACGACCACGAACATTCTCGGTGATTTCAACCATAACTTCACCGTCTGAGAAGGTTCGAACCTTGGCGTCACCAAGGGTCACATTCAAGTTCTGACAGATATCGTGAGCTAACGGCTGGTTTGAGTTGCCGGAAAAAACCTTAATCATCCCCACAGGATCATACACCTCTTCTGGCTGGAAGAACGCAAAATGGCTGAGTCATGCCAGCAGCACGATTCAACCAACCCTCACTTCTAGTTCAGGCGACCAACAGCTTCGTTGACAACCGTTCCGCTTCGATCCCTTTCGAGATCTGCCTTTTTAGTGTGGCTGGGGCGCCAGGGATCGCCCACTCTGTCACCGACATCATGTCGGTTCCGGCGTCGGCTCACCTTCTCTCGCTGACGCGGACATCGTGTCCGCTCTTCTGACTTTAGGTCAGCGCTCGCTCCGCTTCGATCCCT
>JAMOPE010000433.1 GCA_027064785.1 Geobacteraceae bacterium | reverse complement strand
GGCGGGTCACCTGACATTCTTCCACCAGTTCATCAACCGTCGCCCCGTAACGAGCTTCAAGGATCCGGATCAAATCATGCAGTCGTGCAGCCTGACTGTATTTCTTAGGACGCCGCCCACGTTTTTTCTCTGTTACCATCCCCTGCCCCGCTTATTGAAAAAGTCACGAAAGCCAACAACCAAAACAATACACCAGAACTGATAATTTCCTTACCGAAAAATAATGCCAAACACCCATTGACAGTAGGAAGTCACCTGACAAAGAATCAAAGAGAACAAACCGTTAATAACACAGCTGTTGGAGCAAAGGTTTTGAACTTATTCAAATCAGAAGAAACTGTCGTTGTCCTCGATTTCGAAACAACTGGAATGGACCCCGAACAGGGCGACAGGGTCATTGAAGTCGGAGCAATTCTGTTGCGCGGAGAAGCAATTGCCGACCGCTTTCAAAGTTTGATCAATCCCGGTTTTCTCGTCACACGTGAGATCGAATCGATCACCGGTATCACAAATGCCATGCTGGGAAAAGCCCCTTCTGCGACCGAAGTCATGGAAAATTTCGCAAAATTTATCGGTAGTTATCCGCTGGTCGCCCACAACGCCTCTTTTGATCAAAAATTTCTGGTGTCGGAACTGGCACACATCGGTAAGCGTCGCCTGCTTAATTTTGGCTGCACACTGTTAATTGCCCGGAGGATCTACCCGGAAGCCCTTAACTACAAACTTGAAACTCTGATTCGTCATAAAAATCTATCCGTCAGTGGTCAATTTCACCGCGCGTTGGCCGATGCCGAGATGGCAGCATCGCTATGGCTCAAAGAGATTGATGATTTAAAAGCAGATTACGGATTTGAAGAGATTTCTTTTGATTTACTGAAAGATCTGGGTAAAATCAGCAAGGATCGCGTTCCCGACTACCTGCAAAAAATGGCAAAAGAATTGCGCCATCACCAAATTGATACAACTGGAAACCTTTTTGGATAAAATATAAGGATGACACCAATGAAGATCAGCATTGAATACTGTAATCAGTGAGGGTACCGCCCCCGTGCTACCAGTTTGGCAGCAAAAATAGAGAAACAATTCCCGGTCACAGTGGAGATGATTCCGTCAAGTGGCGGTGTCTTTGAAATTGTCGTCAATGACAAGCTCATTTATTCAAAGAAAGCGACTGGAGAATTCCCTTCAGAGTTCGCGATTCTCGACATGCTTGAGGACTAAGTTCGATTACGCTGAACGGCTCTCGGCTAATTGCCAGAATGCCTTCACCGGTAGTTTCTGTAGATTGCGTTGGCTTGAACAAAGTCCAACGACGTACGGTTCCAGCTTCGGTGCGTCATCAAGAATGACAACATCGTGAGCAAACGGACTGCGTTCGAGAACCAGTTGCGGAACAATTCCGACACCGCACCCGAGATGCACCATCGGGATGATGGCTTCGTTCCCCGAAACTTCGGTACTGATTTTCGGCGAGATACTCTGCTGCTTCAACCATTTATCAAGCCTCCTCCGGGACAAACCAACCTGCGGCAACACCAGTGGAACCTGTGTCAAGTCGAGTTTGTCATCCCGATTTTTTGGTAACGTTGCAGCAAGCGATTTTCCGGCAATAAAAATCAGCGGTGTCGTGAAAATCGGTAAAAATTCAATTCCGCGCCGCTTTCGATCCGGTAACGCAGCGACAGCAATATCAATTTCACCCGTTTCAACCTGAAGAACTGCCTTTTCTGCAGCTCCGGTTCGTAGTTCCAATTGAACATCAGGGTATTTTGTCCGGTAAGTTTCAAGGAGATCAGGTAGCAAACTGTAAACCGCTGTGATTGAAGCATAAAGCGACAAATTTCCGGAAAAAACCTGTTTTCCCGATAGCGAACTTTGCAGAGTCTGAAAATCGTGAAGCGCCTGCCGGGCATAGACAACAAATTTTTCTCCTGCAGTTGACAACTGGACAGTTCGGTTATCGCGAAGAAACAACAGTTCCCCCAACTCTTCTTCCAACCGTTGAATTGTCCGGGTCAGTGCTGATGGGCTCAGATTGCAACTCTGACTCGCTCGACCAAAATGGAGCAGCTCTGCAGTCGTCAAAAAAACTTCAAGTTCACGAATATCCATGCCATACTCCCCACAACTGTTTCGATCTGCGCAACACAATATACAAAATAAATCAATTTACGCAACAAACCTTTCACGTTATAGTACAAAAATTCGTAAAATCAGTGAGATAACGAAACACCCCATACATTTTATAAGGAGAATCAACATGGCGCAAAATTATTTTAATTCACTTCCCTTCAGCCGCAAATTACAAGAGCTTGGAACCTGCCGCTTCATGGAGGCCGAAGAATTTTCGACCGGCTGTGACTATGTTAAAGGGAAGAAAATCGTCATTGTCGGCTGTGGTGCCCAAGGGTTGAATCAAGGGCTGAACATGCGTGACAGCGGTCTTGATGTCGCCTATACCCTGCGTAAGGAAGCGATTGCAGAAAAGCGCCAATCATACCTCAATGCCACCGAAAATAGCTTTACCGTCGGCACCTATGAAGAGATGCTGCCAACCGCCGATATCATCATGAACCTTGCCCCCGACAAACAACACACCGATGTCGTCAATACTGTTGTTCCTCTGATAAAAAATGGGGCGACCTTCTGCTACGCTCATGGCTTTAACATTGTGGAAGAAGGAACCGAGATTCGCAAAGATCTGACTGTCATCATGGTTGCTCCAAAGTGTCCCGGCAGTGAAGTTCGTGAAGAGTACAAGCGCGGGTTCGGCGTCCCAACCTTGATTGCCGTTCACGGTGAAAATGATCCCAACGGTGACGGCCTTGAGATTGCGAAAGCCCTTTGTTCGGCCCAGGGTGGTGATCGTGCCGGTGTTCTGGAATCATCCTTTGTCGCTGAAGTTAAATCAGATCTGATGGGTGAGCAGACAATCCTCTGCGGAATGCTTCAGGTCGGATCGCTGCTGTGTTTTGATAAAATGGTCGATAACGGGATCGATGCACCGTGGGCTGTCAAGTTGATTCAACAGGGCTGGGAAACCATTACTGAAGCCCTCAAGCACGGCGGCATCACCAACATGCTTGATCGTCTCTCCAATCCGGCAAAACTGGAAGCTTTTGAGTTGGCTGAAGAACTGAAAGAGATTATGCGTCCCCTGTTTGAAAAACACATGGACGATATCCTCTCCGGCGAATTTTCCAAAACAATGATGGAAGACTGGGCTAACGGCGATAAAAACCTGCTGAAGTGGCGTGAAGAAACCGGCCAGACTGCTTTTGAAAAAACCGAAGGCACCGGGGAGATTTCTGAGCAGGAGTTCTTTGACAAAGGAATTTTGATGGTTGCCATGGTCAAGGCCGGGGTTGAGCTTGCCTTTGAGACGATGGTGCTTGCCGGAATTGAACCTGAGTCCGCCTACTATGAGTCACTCCACGAGACGCCACTGATCGCCAACACCATCGCTCGAAAAAAACTGTATGAGATGAACCGGATTATTTCTGACACAGCTGAATACGGATGTTACCTGTTTGCTCATGCGTGTGTCCCGCTGTTGAAGGACTTCATGAGTGCCGTTGATACCGATGTCATTGGTAAAGGTCTTGATGTAAAAGACAACGGCGTAGACAATCAGGAGCTGGTGGAGGTTAACGCCGAGATCCGTACCCACCTGGTTGAAGAAGTTGGCGAAGTTCTCCGGGCTGCAATGCAGGGGATGAAAGCGATCGTATAAATCGGATAAAAAAACTGATATCTGTTCAAAATTACGATAAAATAGCCTCAGTGAAAGCTGAGGCTATTTTATTATCAGCACAAGGACGATACGACAAAATGAAATCTAAAAAAACAAAGTTAACTGACAGTCAACGACAGCAGCTCGTCTCAGACATGCGTCAGGAAGAACTTCAGCGGCAAAAAGGATACCGGGAACAAGCCCTCAAATTATTTCCCCATGTCTGCGCCCGTTGTACCAGAGAATTTGAAGGAAAAAATATCCGCGAACTGACCGTTCATCATAAAGACCACAACCACGACAATAATCCTCCCGATGGCAGTAATTGGGAACTCCTGTGCCTCTACTGTCATGACCACGAACATACTCGCGGAATTCAAAACAACCGTGACTCGGATTCAGACGACACCCAGACACCACAAGAGCACCTCTCCCACTCCCCTTTCGCAAACCTCGCTGCAACTCTCAAAAAATAGCTACCCCCCCAAAAAAATATTATTCAGTTCTCACAATAACCTTGACTTTATTATACTTAATTTATTATATTTTGATAATATTTATAACCATGTTTTATTTAATACAGTCAATTTCACGTGTCGAGGACACCTATGCAGCTATTCAAAAGTATTTATGTCAGTCTCGAAAAGAGTTTTTTTCAAACACTGACACGTAAACTGGTTGGAAACATTGCCTTTATCTTTTTCCTGCAACTCCTGCTATTTGCCTGCATCTACTACAACATCAACGATCTGCGTGACGCCCTTAGCTCCGGTGGAAATATTTCGACAGAACAGATAAATGCGATTGCCGACCGGACAATCGGGCAGGCAATCACCCTGATTATTGTATTCACCTTTGTTATCATCGGCTCGCTGCTATTTCTGCGGCATTTATTTGTTCGCCCGGTCAACGACCTCAACAAGCAGTTAAAAGAGATGAATAGTGGAGAGATTAACCTCTCAAATCGGCTTCAGGCTCTCTCTTACGATGAATTTCTTGATCTCGCAGATAACTATAACTGCTTTCTCGATCAGCTCAGAAAAACAATCCACAGCCTGAGAAAAATGGGGATTAACGTTGCTGTCGGAGCAACAACCGTTTTAAACCAGGTGAAAGAAGCTTCCAATCAAGCAGGAAATCAGGACGAACTATCGGGCGTAGTTTTCAACAATAGCCAACAGGCAACTCAGACTCTCGGATACATCTCTGATAACGCCCAGCATATTGCCGCATCAAACTCTGAAAGTCTCAATTCTGCCCGGGAATCGCTCAGCGAGCTTGAATCAGTTAATCAAAAAATGGAGGAGATGCTTGAGCAGATCAAACATCACGATCAAACCATCAAAAACATGGGTGACAAATCCCGCGATATTCGAAAAATTATTTCAACCATTCAGGGGATTTCATTCCAGACAGGTTTGTTATCTTTGAATGCCGCAGTTGAAGCAGCGCGGGCAGGACAAGCAGGAAAAGGATTCTCTGTTGTCGCCAGTGAGGTCAAAAAACTTTCAGAAGAAGCCAACAGTGCCAGTGAACAAATCGCTATTCAAATCACCGACATGCTCGACAGTATCGATACGGCGCTCGCTGAAGCAAATACCATCAATCAGGCTGCAGCACACACCATGAGTGTTTCACAGACTGCCTGCGATAACTACGGTGGGCTGATTAAAGAGTTCGATGACAACCACGGACTGCTGACCCAGATTACCGCCTCGGTGGAAGAAATTTCAGCTTCCAACATGCAGACACACCAGCAGGTTTCACAAATCCGCGACTTAAGTAATATTGTCGGTGAGAAAACAACTTCATCCGAGCAGATTGCTGTTACTCTGCAAACAACAAGTGAATCACTGCAACAACTGGTTGCCAAATTTATTACCGGAGAAGGCGCGTTTGAGCAGATCCTCGATTTGGGACGTAACTTTCGTAATACTGCAACAAAACAGATTGAAGATTTCGTCAGCAAAGGGATCAATGTATTCGATATAAATTATCAGGAAATACCAGACACCAATCCAACCAAATATTCGACATGCTACGATCAGCTTTTTGCTCAGCACCTTCAACCGGTCTGCGATCAGATTCTTAGTCAG
>JAMOPE010000432.1 GCA_027064785.1 Geobacteraceae bacterium | reverse complement strand
GTGCCGTACAATAATTTTTTCCGATGTAACTGTAAACCTCGTCAGATGTTTCCGTCCCCTGATTGATAACGGCGACATTATTCTGGCCATTTTGGATAATAACGGTATTTCCTGTAGCTGATCCCGGTGTTGCAACGTAGTGGCGATGGCGCTCAAGACATTTGAGGTAGGTTTCTTCATAACTTTCAAATATCTGGGTGTAGTAGGTTCTGAATGTCAGGTAGCGACTTCCATTATGGGGTTCTGACCAGCCATTGCCGATGGCACGACCGTCCTGATCGTTGAGCATTTGTCCGGTAGAGTTGAAGGCTTCATCTATCTGGTTCTCACCTAAAATGGCAAAATTGCGGTTCGGGGGGATTTCGAGTTCCTCCTGTAATACGAAGGTTGCTCCCCGGGGGATATCAAGGATCGAGTCTGCCCATACGGGAGTTGCCAGGGTGATTAAGATGAAAATAATCAATAATTTAAAGGCTGCTTTGTTCATAATCTGTTCTTTTTAAATCGTCCTGTTATTGAACGGGGGAGAGTAAACGTGCCGCCCGGACGGCTAGGCGGAACGGAAACGATTTATTGTTGAAGTCGTCCGCAGAGATTTGGCGGCTGCTAGAAAAATCGGCCGTTAACATTTTTTCTACTTCTGCGGCAAATTCTTTATCAACAACCATCACTGTGACTTCGAAATTCAGGCGCATTGAGCGATTGTCAAAGTTCGCCGTACCGACAGTTGCAGTCTGATGGTCGACAAGCATCACTTTTTGATGGAGAAATCCCGGCTGGTATCGATAAATCTTTACTCCGGCTTTTTCTGTCTCCTCGAGATAAGAAAAAGAGGAAAGATAAACGAGTATCTGGTCGGGTTTTTCGGGAATCAGAATGCGGACATCGACTCCACGGAGTGCCGCCAGTTGTAAAGCTGACATCAATTGTTCATCGGGAACAAAATAGGGACTGACGATCCAGATACGTTGAGTCGCAGAGTTGATGGCATTCAGAAAAAAGAGGGTTGCTGATTCCAGTTGGTCGGCTGGACCAGTAGGGAGACACAGTGCAATGCTGTCTCCGTGGGGAGCTTTTCCCGGTGTCCAGTTTAGAGTCGGAAGTGGCACTTGGGTGGCCCAATGCCAGTCTTCAACGAATGTTAGTTGTGCTTCAAGGACAACCGGACCACGCAACTGCACATGAGTATCCCGCCAGGGTGATAGTTTGGGGTCTTTCCCCAAATACTCGTCACCGACATTGTGTCCACCGATAAAGGCTTCTTCTCCGTCAACAATGACGATTTTGCGGTGGTTGCGGAAGTTGAGACGGAAGCGGTTTCCCAGTCCACGGGTTGTGGTGAACCCGGAGGTTTTAATTCCCGCGGCTTCCAACTCATCAAGGTAGCTGCGGGAGAGGTTGATGCTGCCAACGTCGTCGTAAAGGACAAAAACGTCAACTCCTTCAGTCGCCTTAGCAATGAGTGCATCTTTGAGTCGGTTCCCGAGCCCGTCAGCACGGATGATATAAAATTCGATAAGGATATATTTTTTAGCACACCTGATCGAATCAAAAATGGCATTAAAAGTCGCTTCACCATCGATCAGAAGCTTTACGTCGTTGTGCCGGGTCAGAGGGAGGAGTGCAAGGTTCTCGTGTAGTCGGATCTGGCGGTTTTCGAGGTCGTTTGCTCCCTGAATTAACATGTCATTCTCATCGAGAATTTTCAGGGTTTTTTTCATATCACTGCTGTCAGCAAGCATTCTGGTATGCCTGATCAGGTCATAACCAGCAAATTTTGTCTGACCAAAAACACAATAGGCTGGAACTGCTACCAGAGGGAATGTGTTCAGAGAAATAACCCACGCCGTTGCTCCCTGTGCGGTGCGCGCTGTCATAACCGCGTGAATCGAAGTGAGGGCCCCAAGAATGTGGATGATGAAAATCAATGTCAGCATAATTTGTTTTTTTTCACAGCTATTCTTTGTCTTGAGTAACGGAATAGTCGTATCTGAAGGCTCGAACGGTTGCCCGGCTTTGTTGCTCAGGCTGGAAGGGTTACCCTTTTTTATCTTAACGACAGAGAAAACCCCAAATCATATTATACATATTTCCCGGGATTCGGGCTATCTTTGATGTAAGTTTAAATTCATTGGCATTGACTTATTTTTGGTCTATAATCCCCTGTTAAATGTGAAAGGAGAAATGAAATGTTAAATATTACAGTGCTGGCTTACGATAATTGTCTGCAATCGGGAATTGCAGGGATTCTTGATCTTTTGACATTGGCAAATTGGGAGCAAAAACGACTCCATCCCGATGCGACCTCTCTTTTTTGTCGAACCGAAGTTGTAACTCTGGACGGTGAGCCGGTGAGTAGCTTTAATCGCCAGCAGATTGTGGCTAATAAAAGGATTGAAGAGTGTGGTGATATTGACTTGCTGATTGTTCCGGGGGTGATGGGACGTCCTGACCGGTTACTGGAACAGACTGAGCTGGTCGCGTGGATTAAACAGCTTCATCAGGATGGAACAGTGATCGCCAGCGCCTGTTCGGGGGCTTTTCTCCTTGCTGAAGCAGAAATTCTCAACAAACGTCAGGCGACAACTCACTGGCAATTGGCCGATCGGTTTCGTTCGCGCTATCCGAAGGTTGATCTGCAGATTGATCGACTGATTGTTGATGGTGTTGATTATCTATGTGCTGCCGGAACCGGGGCACATATTGATCTGGCACTCCATCTCATTGAAAAATACGGCTCAAAATCGTTGGCAAAAGTGTGCGCACGGATGATGCTGATTGACGGAACCCGCCGTGAACAGGCTCCATTTGTCAAGTTTAAGGGGAGTCGTGAACATATTGATGAGCCGGTGTTGAAAGTTCAGCAGTGGCTTGATCGTTACTATCGGGAAAAGGTCACCGTCCGGGTGATGGCGAAACGGGCAGGGTTGAATGAACGGACATTTCTCCGCCGCTTTAAAAAGGCAACAGGAGAAGCACCATTGGAATATCTGCAGAAAATGCGGATTGAAAAAGCCAAGCAGCTGTTGACGGGGACCGATCAGGGTCTTGAAGAAATCACCAACACGGTCGGTTATGTCGATTTAAGCTCCTTTCGCCGTTTATTCCGCCAGATTGTCGGAATGTCACCGACAACGTATCGGAAAAGGTTCGGGGAATAGAGGTTGAGTATCATTATGATTTCAAGACGTGGATCGATAGTGGGCCGGGTCAGATCTTTTGTGAAAATTGTCGTGGGTGTTGCTCTTGTTCTGGGGATGGTTGGCTGTACGATTCCGTTATCTGAAAAGATAAGCGGGCGCTGGCAGAAGTATGAACAGGAGGGCCAAACAGTTGAGTCGGGAGGGTGGTTTGAATTTTCTCACGATCATTCGGTTATTGTCAGTTTTACCGGGTCAGACAACCCTGAAGATATCGTCCCGGGAACATACCGTTTTCTGAACGAAGACCATATCGTTCTGGATATGGATGTTTCGCGGGATGGCAGGGCCGAAAAAAACCTATCTCTGACGGGAAAAGTCTCTTTTACTGAAAACGGTGATCTTGTTCTGGAGATGGAAGATGCACCTGTGACGCGGTGGAAAAGGGTCGAATAGAGAAAGCTAACCACCTTTTATTCTCCTCATGCCTGAGGACAAAGATCAGATTATGGTCGAGCCTCTTTACGTAATGAAAAGCTGGTGTGAATCAGGAGTGTCCCGAGAATCAGAGCCCCGGCAATCAAGGTTCTGATGTGGGGGACTTCCCCGAGAGCCAGCCAGACCCAGATCGGGCCAAGGACTGTTTCGATCAGTAAAATCAGGCTTACTTCCGGCGCCTGGAGGTAGCGGGGGCTGAGAGTAATCATGGCGAAAGATATTGGAAGAATTACCCCGCCGAGCAACAGTAATAATCCTGCGTCTTCTGACGTGACCTCCAATGGATGAGCTCCCAACAGCAGGACGATCAAGACCACACTCAAATTTCCCAGTACGTTGGCCGGGATCATATTGACCTCTTTGCCGCTGCGGATGACGACAATATTTGCTCCCCACATGATTGTCGCTCCGAGGGCCATCAAATCTCCGAGCAGCAGTCCACTTTCCAGACTTCCCGAAAAAATCAGTAAAATTCCCCCGAAACAGGTAAAAATAGACACTTTTGTGCGTAGTGGAATTGATTCACGTAAAAATAACCAACTGAAAAGACTGCTGGCAATTGGTGCTGCAGCAAGGATAATCAGGGTATTGGCAGCCGTTGTCTGTTTTAGTGAATGGATAAATAGCAGTGAACCAATTGTAATGGTTAGTGCCGATAGCAGTCCGGTTTTGCCCGTAGCATAAAAGCTATAGAAAAAACGGCCACGATAGCGCACCAGAAGAAACAGTGACATCATTGTTGCCGTCAGCAAACAACGCCAGAATAGCAGTGTCGGGATATCGCTGTGGATCAACCGCACCAACAGAGCATCGGGACTGAGGATCAGAACAGCAATGAAAGTGAGTAAAAGCCCTTTTTGATGGTCAGACAACGTCATGGTGGCAGTTGATCTCACGGTAAAAGTGGGAAGCATGCAGGTTTTGATTGGTCAGCAATGGAGAACAAAGGTATGATGTTTCCAAAGGAGTACCAACTATGGCTATTTCGGGAAATCCCAAAAAGTTGGCACAGGATATTGCCAACGGTTTTCAGAGTCTATCACCTCCGGGGTTGAAAAAATATACTCCTGCGGATCTGAAAATTATTTTGTCAAATCTCACCTTGGTGCAGCGGGAAGTACGACAACTTCAAATTCCACTTGAAGAGGTGATGCAGATTAAAGAGAAAAATATGCAAATCTCCCGTTTGAATCAAGCATTGATGGTTTTACGCAGTTACTGTAAGAAGATGCGAATACCGATTTAAGGAGGCTTTTGATGGATACCAGAATATTGATTCCCGTCAACGATTCACCAACAAGCCAGAAAACGATTGATGATGTTATCGCTTATAAGGCCAAGTTCCCACCAAAGCTGACTCTGCTCCACGTTGTTAATGATCAGCTGGCATATCGGATGATCCCCGATTTTCAGGTTGAAATGGTGCGTGAAAATGCAGAAAAAGCAGCGCGTCAGCGGCTTGAACTTCAAGCTGAAAAGTTACGTGAGGCTGGTTTTGAGGTTGAATTGCGTCTCGAATTCGGGGCTCCACGCCGGGTGATTCCACAGATTGCCAATGAAGAGGACTTTCAACTGCTGGTGATCGGACGTAAGACAGGAAGTGGCGAAATTCGCGATGTTCTGTTTGGATCCGTCGCCAACTATGTGCTCCATAACGTCAAATGCCCGGTTCTGCTGTTCTGATAGTCATTCCCTCCTCCCTTGGGGAGAAGGGAACAGGTTGATCAATCATAGTGAATTCCCCCTCATCCGGCCTTTGGCCACCTTCTCCCTTAGGGAGAAGGATTCTTCAACAAGAAGCCGTTGGTTGTAAATGATCAAACCTCCAGCCGAATCTGTGGGTATTTCCCTTCGGCCGATTTCAGACACTCTTCAACCTGATCGGTCAAGGTTGTGATATCAATCCCGAGGAAGATTCCTCCTTTTTTTTGCAGTGTTTCGATTCCCATTTTTGCCAGAGTCTGCGCGCCACCCTCTTCCTGCATAAAGTGCTTCAACAGGGCTGCAGCAATCTGAATGAGTCCCCGGATAAAGTGATTTGTTTCGGAGTCCTGACCGGCAGCCATACTGATATATTTAAGTCGCTCGTGAGCTTCCCACCAAAAACCGTTGTTAAATAGATCAACACAGTAGAGGTACTCTTCGCTTTCCTGCCAGTTTTCAGGATTGAAATTTTCTGCCGGAGTCAGTTTTTCACCGTAGCTGTG
>JAMOPE010000431.1 GCA_027064785.1 Geobacteraceae bacterium | reverse complement strand
ATTTTCTCCACGACCGGACGATTATTGACAGGATAATTGCAGCAGCTCATCTTGATCCGCAGCAGCAGGTTGTCGAGATTGGCCCAGGCCTCGGTGTCCTGACCGATGAACTTCTTCCCCGTTCGGCTCATGTGCAGGTGATGGAAATTGATCGTGATTTGATTGAGCACCTCGAGGCACGACAGGACCCGCGATTGACAGTCCGTGCCGGCGATGTGTTGAAAATGCCGTGGCGGGATTTTCTAGATCAGCCTCCTTATGTTCTGGTTGCAAATCTTCCTTACAATATCTCGAGTCAGGTGGTTTTTCGTTTAATTGAACACCGTGATCTGTTTCGTCAGATGGTCCTGATGTTTCAACGCGAAGTCGGTGAGCGTCTGGTTGCCCCCCCTGGAGGCAAAGATTATGGAATCCTTTCGGTCCTCAGCCAGTTGTGGTTTGATATTTCTACAGTAACCCTGGTGAAACCGGGAGCTTTCTCGCCACCGCCCAAGGTTGATTCGATTGTTCTCAACTTTATTCCCCTTGCAACTCCACGTGTTGACCCTGTCGATGAAGTCCTCTTTAAAAAAGTTGTCAAGGGGGCGTTTACTCAGCGGCGTAAGACGGTTCGTAATAGTTTTTTGGCCAGCGGTTTTGCTGCGGAAGAAATCGATTTTGCCCTTGAATCCTCCGGCATTTCTCCCGGGGTTCGTGGTGAAACATTATCCCTGCAAAACTTTTCTGATCTGACCCGGTTTTTCTCCCGAAAATAAATTAAAAATCTGTAAACTCTCCTTGATAACTGCCTGTCCGTGGTTTATTATTTTTATCTGTTGCTACCGATAATTCCGTCGACAGCAGCAGATAAAAATACCTTTTCTGGTGGATTTGGGAGACAAAACATGAAAGTGACTGTGACCCGTGGTGGTCGAACGTCAGCAGAGCGAGATCAACTTTTTCAACCTGAGACAATTGAACAGGAGTTGATCCGTCAGGGTCAAACCGCAGATCTTGCTGTGTGTTTGAATTTGGCTAATATCTTGCGGCAGGAAATTCCGGAAAATTTCCTGACACAACTTTCATTAACTGAACTGGTCGAAAACCTATTAAAGGCCCGGCAGTTCCTTTCACAACGCAATCCGGATGAGATCAAAGTGTCTCTTCAGGCGCAAAAAAAGCCGGGACATTATTACCTTTTTACAAATTCTCCCGATGCAAATCATATCTTTTTCTCGTTACAAGAATATCTCTATCGTCGTTCGCTCCATTTCCGGGTTGTCTGTCACCCGATTCTCTCCGTACAGCGTGAAAACGGTACTCTAAAGCAAGCCGAAGAGGGTGGCGGCGATCTGCCGCAGGAATCATTTGTCTGGATGGAACTGGAACGCTTCTCTGAGCGGATGGTTGCTGATCTTGAACAGGCAATCAAAAAAATCATCTCTTCCGCTGTCGATATTTGTTCTGATCGTCCCGCGATGCTGCAAAAAATTACAGCTTTGGGTGAGATTGACGGTTTAAGCCAGTATCGTGACCTTTACGATTGGTTACAGCAGGATAATTTTATTCCCGTTGCAACACGCAGCTATGTTTACGCAAAAGGGACCGATGTCTCCGGTTTTAAAGAAGAGACGGATGAATCTCTCGGCCTCACTGAATTTTACGGACAAGCATTTTACAAAGGTGGTGAGCCGTTCCCACTGACCCCAGATAAGGTCTTTCCTTTGTTGGGTCACGGTAAGAACGTCGATCTTGAAAAAACCGATCTGCGTTGTCCGCTGCATCGTTTTGAGCGCTTAACCTACATCGGTTTCCGTCAGGAACTCGGCGACGACCTTTATCGTGAACATTGCTTCTGGGGTTTCTACACTCAGAAGAGTATCGATGAAAATGCTTTTGCAATTCCGGCTTTGCGTCAACGGATTGAAAAAGCCCATCAAGACCTGAAAATTCCCCGTAACTGTCACAACTATCGTAAAACAATTCAGATTATCAATAGCTTCCCGAAAATTGAATTGTTCCTGATGGGTGATGCTGAACTGCGACGGATGATGCGGTCATTTATTCAGATGCACCGTCAGGCGGGGGTCAAAGTTATTATTGCCCCGAGTGCAGCAGAGTCGGCTTTGACTCTGATGTTGATTATGCCGAACGATTACTACCTGCCCGAGCATATTGAACGGATGGAACTTTATCTGCGGCGTTATTTCAAGGCAATTTCGGTTGAATCCCGGCTGATCCACCTTGCATCGGATTACCTGAGTCTTCATGTCAATCTCCAACTGCAGAAAAAAGAAGCTAAAATCGATCTGATTCAGCTGGAGCAGGGGCTGACCCGTGTCACAATGCCATGGAAATTAAAATTCCGGGCGTTGCTTGAAAAAAGTCTTTCTGACGATTCTTTTGAGGCTTGGGAACGTTACAGTAAAGCATTCAATAAGAGCTACCGGACCCGGACCCATCCGCGCTTTGCGGTTCGCGATGTCCATAATATTGAAAAACTGCTGCGTGATGGGCAGGATTTGTTTGATCTGTGGGGTCCGTTCCATGAGGATGATGATTACTACCGCCTTCAATATTATAGTTTCAGCCGGAGCTATCTGAATGAGCTGATGCCGTTTTTACAGAACCTTGATCTGTGTGTTCTGCACGAAGTCGATTCTGACTTGGAAGTCGACTCACAACAGGTTTTCATCAAGAGTTTTGCGATAAGACCGGCTGCTGAAAATAGTCTGCCGTTTAAACAGATCAAACCGTTGTTGCTTGATACTCTGCTGGCACTGAGTAATGGCGAAGTCGAAAACGACTATCTCCACCGTCTGCAACCACTGACCGGTTTATCGTGGCGTGAAATCGATGTTTTCCGTGGCTATCGCAGCTACTACTTCCAGTTAGGAAGTCCGTTTACAAAAAAACGGGTTGCCGATGCGCTGGTTCATAACGCCAAAGTTTCCCATTTGCTGTATCGTTATTTTGAAGGCCGCTTCAAGCCATCGGAGAAACTTGCTGATCCGATGATCCGCGAACTTGAAGTTCTTTCGCCAATTCGTCAGGAATTGGTGACAGCTCTTGAAGCCGTCAGTGATCCAAATGAGGATAAGATTCTGCGGACACTGTTCAACCTGATCGATTCAACGATTAGAACCAATTTCTTCCTCCGCTATCAGCAGGATGATTACTTCTTCTCGTTCAAGGTCAACACTCTTGGTATTATCGATATGCCGTCACCGCGACCGCTTTACGAAGTCTATGTCCATTCGGCAAAAATGGAAGGTCTTCACCTGCGTGGCGGAAAAGTTGCCCGTGGCGGTATCCGCTGGTCGGATCGTCCCGACGATTTCAGAACCGAGGTTCTCGGTCTGGTTAAAGCTCAGATGACTAAGAATGCAGTGATCGTTCCGGAAGGATCGAAGGGTGGTTTTGTTACGAAAGAGACCAGTCCTGATCGCGAAGTCATGGGTGAAATTGTCAAGGAAGCCTATAAAACCCTGATGCGCGGTCTCCTTGATTTGACTGATAATCGTGTCGGTGACGATATCGTTCAACCCGAAGGTTTAGTTGTTTATGACGACTACGACCCCTACCTGGTTGTTGCTGCCGATAAAGGGACTGCACACTTGCCCGATACGGCGAACTCCGTCAGTGAGTCTTACAACTTCTGGCTCGGAGATGCTTTTGCCAGTGGTGGATCTCACGGCTATGATCATAAGAAACTTGGTATCACTGCTAGGGGTGCCTGGGAAAGTGTTAAGCGGTTGTTCCGTGAGATGGGACACGATATCCAGACAGAACATTTCACCGTTGTCGGTATCGGTGACATGAGTGGCGATGTCTTCGGTAACGGGATGTTGTTGTCCCGCAAAATCAAGTTGCTGGCAGCTTTTGATCACCGGCATATTTTTCTTGATCCTAATCCCGATGCAGAAAGTGCTTATGTTGAGCGGGAAAGACTGTTTAATCTGCCGCGCTCAAGTTGGGATGACTACAATAAAGATCTGATTTCAGAAGGTGGTGGAGTCTTCTCCCGCCAGTTGAAAGAAATTCCAATTTCGCCACAGGTTGCAGAATGGCTCGGCGTCCGTCCCGGCAGTATTGATATCCCCGGATTGATCAAGTTGTTGCTCAAGGCACAGGTTGATTTGCTGTGGAATGGTGGTATCGGTACCTACGTCAAAGCATCATCGCAAAGTAATGAAGATGTCGGTGACCGGGCAAATGATGCCGTTCGAATCGATGGCAATGAGTTACGTGCCAAGGTTGTCGGTGAAGGTGGAAACTTGGGGCTGACTCAACTCGGTCGTATCGAATATGCCCTGAGTGGCGGTCATATCAACACTGATGCTATTGACAACTCGGCAGGTGTTGACAGTTCTGACCACGAAGTTAACCTGAAGATTCTGTTGCGGCTGCTGCGGCATGAAGGGCTGGTCAAAGATCTCGAAGAGGGCTATGAGCTCCTTGAAGAGATGGAAGAAACTGTGTGTCAGGATGTCCTTTCCAATAACTACACTCAGACGCTGTCACTGTCCCTTGATGAAAGACGTTGTGGCAGTGATGTCGAACCGCATCTTGAGTTGATGGATCGGCTGACCCGTTCGGGACTGCTTGACCGTCGCGGCGAGTTCCTCCCCAGCCGTAAAGATGTTGCCGCACGTCAGCCTAATCGGTTGTTACGTCCGGAACTGGCTGTATTACTCGCATACAGCAAGATGTTTATCTATAAGGCACTTCTTGATACCGAACTGCCTGATAATAAAGTGATCTCGAAGCTGCTGTTCGATTACTTCCCGCAACAGGCCATCGATCGCTATGGTGATTCATTGCCGCGTCATCCCCTGGCTAAGGAAATTGCAGCAACGATTTTGACTAACCGGGTGGTGGATCAGGCCGGAAGTTCATTCCTTTATACGGTTAGCCGGATGACCGGTGCTCCGCAGGTTGATGTCGCTAACGCCTACATGGTTTATGACCACCTCCTTGGTGGCCATGAGATGCGTCAAGCGGTTTTTGCCCTTGATAATAAAGTTCCGGCAGATCGTCAGTATGAATTGCTGATGAAACTTGAAGATCTGTTAAGCTTCTTCTGCTCCTACACGTTAAGTAACGGCATTGCTATTCCGGCAACAGAAGAGGAGCTGGACGTTATTGGCGATCAACTTAGTGAATACGCACAACTGTTGCCGAAGGTTCTCTCTGCTGAAGTCTGGACCCAGTGTGAAGAGATACAGCGTCAGTTGCAGGCGGAAGGCTTAAGTGAGGAAATGGCAAATCGTTATGCGGCTCTCGATTTCTTAACCGATTTTCTGCCGTTGGTTGTCATGGCTGAACATTCAGGAAAAACTCTTGAACAGTTGGCGCAGATCAAACTGTTGGTTGAAGCCAAAATTGACAGGGCAGCGATTGCTGCTGTTCTTGACAAGGTCTCGGTTCTCGATAGCTGGGATCGCCGTGCCCGTGAGTCACTGTCAAGCTCATTACATGCCGTAAATATCCGCATTGTTGAGCAGGTTGCAGTCGAGTGTGCCGACACCCCGCAGGAGTTCTTCTCCCGGCGTCGGCAGAAAATGAGGGCGATCGAAAATTTGCGAAAAACGCTTGTGACCGAAGTGCCGCGTAATTTTCACCCATTTACGGTGTTGTTGCGCTCCCTCGAAAGTTTGTTGACAGCGTAGCCCCTAAAAAGGGGCGGGTTATCCCGCCCCTTTTTAGTTTGCCCAGCGTAGCTGGCAAACCCGGCCTGTTGTAAGAAACAGGCGTCACCCCGATCAGGGGGAAGACAATCCGAATCGTAAGGGCGTTGCTGGTAACGGCAGGGTCTGAAGGAAGCGATAGGAAATAAGCTGCACATAGCGCAAGCGAACCTGCTTCAGCGGTACGGGAGGGTAAGC
>JAMOPE010000430.1 GCA_027064785.1 Geobacteraceae bacterium | reverse complement strand
GTTCCAGCTGGTGCTTAAAGCTCATCAGTCGCCCCTTAAAAAGCCGGTTAATGGGCTGGATGCTTCTGCCTGATCGCGTTGTGCCCCCAGCCCGGCAAGAAACGCTTCACGACCTGCCTCAACTCCCTTGCGGAAGGCCTGAGCCATCCCTGCCGGGTTTGGGGTGTCGGCAAGGGCGGTGTTGACCAGAACCGCATCGGCGCCCATTTCCATTGCTTCTGCTGCATGGGATGGTGCGCCGAGTCCGGCATCGACTATTACCGGGATATTGGCCTGTTCAATGATAATCGCGATATGATCGCGGGTTCTAACCCCCTTGTTTGTTCCAATTGGTGCCCCGAGTGGCATGACTGTTGCGGTTCCTACTTCCTCGAGGTGACGCGCAAGGACTGGGTCTGCAGGCATGTAGGGGAGAACAATAAAGCCCTCTTTGACCAGAATTTCTGCAGCTTTCAGTGTCTCAATCGGATCGGGGAGAAGGTAATAAGGGTCCGGAGTGACCTCCAGTTTGACCCATGGCTCACAGCCTGCAGCTCGTGCTAAACGTGCTAGGCGGATGGCTTCTTCGGCATCTCTGGCACCACTGGTGTTTGGGAGCAGTAGATAACGGTCTGTGTCGATATGGGACAACAACGAATCTTCCGGATTGTCTATATCAACACGGCGCAGGGCAACGGTGACGATCTCACTGCCTGAGTGTTCCATTGCGGCAACCATCGCTTGATTGGAGGCAAATTTGCCGGTTCCGACCAATAGTCGGGAATCAAATTGCCGTCCAGCTATAACCAGTTTATCCATAATCATTCCTTCGTTAGCCTCCACCGACAAATTGAACCAGCTCGATAGAGTCGCCTGATTTTAGTTCAGTTTCGGGATGTTTTTCTGCTGTCAGGATGTTGCGGTTGAGTTCGACAACCACCCTTTCAGCAGAAAGGCCCAACTGCGTCAGTAATTGTTGGACTGTTATCGGGGTTGAAAACTCTTTTTTCTGACCGTTAATTGTTAATTGCATGGTTATTCCACTGCCTCATCAAGGTTGAGGAGTAAACGTAAGACGGTATTAGCTTGATGGTGGGCGGCAATGCCGACCCGTGGAGCCATCAATCCGCAGCCCGGCTTTGCTGCAGTCACGCCATCGCCACAAAGATAAAAATGCGGGGTGATTTTTGTCGTTTTAATTGTATTTGATGAGTCGAATCCTGCGACTCCTGAAGCGGCGACCAGATATTTCTCGGGGAAAGTGCTAAGAAACGTGTTGGTCAACATCGCTTTCTGGTCAGCACGATCAAATGCTTCAACAAGGATATCGATATCCGAGAAAATAGAGCTGATATTTTCCGGTGTGACTTTTTTGTTGAAGGTGGTGACAGTTGTCCCCGGATTGATGCGGAGCAGGTTGTCTTGGAGCGCTTTGACCTTTGCTTGACCAATTTGATCGATAAAATATTGCTGTCGGTTCAGATTGGAGGGTTCAACAACATCAAAGTCTGCAATATTAAGCTGACCGATACCAATTCTGGCCAATGCGACGGCAACTGCTGATCCCAGTCCCCCAGCTCCGGCGATCCCGATTCGAGCCCTTTTAATTTTTTCCTGGATACCGGGCGTGTGGCGGGCTGTCATTAAATCTTCGAGCTCTTGAGATGATGGTTGTTTACCGCGCTGGATCATGACAATCCTGTCCCCATCATGGATATCCTGATTGTTGTCGGCCGGATAGCCATTGACAATGAGAACGTCAGCTTGAGGATAGAACTGGTCACGCAGCAAATGCAAACGGGATGGAGTTGTGAGATTGATCGATTTTTCATTCAGGAAGATCTGCATAAAAAAGCCGCCTCATACAAACAGAAGCGGCCAACAGGTCGTGTTGGAATAAAATCCGCTTCCCTCCGCCGGTATCATCCGGATCAGGTTCCAAGGGTTGCTCCGTATAAGTACGGAACTCTCAGTAGCAAGACGCCCCTAGCGTTTATTCTGGTGGAGAAACTACCGTCTGTTTGCGGGAATGTCAACCTTTAGACAAAAATAGCGACAGGTTTAATTTGATCTTTTCGGCTGCTTTGCATAGGATGCAGCCGCAATACAATGCAGACAATGAAAAGGGAGAAATTTATGTCATTTTCAGAGCGTTATCGGCGGGTTCTGGAGCAGATTGACCAACAGTCTGACCGTCTTTACGAAATATTACCCGAGACTACGGCTGGGGCGTTACGCTCGGTGGATCGTTCGGCTGAGGTACTGCAGGATTGGGTTGAAGCGGTTGGTGAAATCCCGCAGTTTAAATTGGAAGAGAAAATTTCACCGGTTTTGCTGGAAGCTCATGGCCATTTAGACCGTGCCAGAGTCCTCCTTGAGCAGGATGAACACAAGGATGCCGGTGCTATGGTTTGGGAGCTGGAGCAGATGCTTTACCGGCTGTTAAACGATTTATAGAGGGAGTTGATCATGGAACAGGAAAAAGACGTGAAGCTTGAAATCCAGATGAATGATGATATTGCCAGTGGTCAGTATATCAATATGGCAGTTGTCAATCACAATGACAGTGAATTTGTTATCGACTGCATCTACGTCCAGCCTCAAGCACCAAAGGCGCAGGTGAAGTCACGATTGATCACCTCACCACGCCATGCAAAACGTTTACTGCTGGCATTGCAGAACAATATCCAAAGTTATGAAGAAAACTTCGGCAAAATAGATTTATCTGTCTCACCCTCAGGGCGCATGCCAATCCATTAACCCGACTTGACTCTCAGCGTTGGGCCAATTTGTCGTGGGCACGGGTCAGCATATCTACGGTGGTATCCCAGTCAACACATTTGTCAGTGATGGAGACTCCGTATTTCAACAGTGAAAGATCTTCCGGAATACTCTGGTTTCCGGCATTTAGATTACTTTCAATCATGACACCGGTGACAGATCCCGGTTTGTCGATCAACTGATCAATAATGTTGTCGAGAACCTCTCCCTGACGTGTGTGATCTTTGTAGGAATTTGCGTGGCTGCAATCGACCATGATTGCCGGGGGGAGCTGTTTCGTCTTTAACAGCTCCGTTGCTTTTGCAACCGCTTCCGGGTAGTAGTTAGGAGCATCGTCTCCACCCCGCAGAACCAAGTGAATGTTGGGGTTTCCGGCGGTATGAACAATGGATGAGCGCCCCTCAAAGTTGATTCCCAGGAAGCTGTGTTCACGACACGCTGCAGCCATCGCATCAAGGGCAATTTTTAGTCCCCCATCTGTCCCATTTTTAAAGCCAACAGGGAAGGAGAGTCCACTCGCCATTTCACGGTGAGTCTGGGATTCGGTTGTTCTGGCCCCGATGGCTCCCCAGCTGATCATGTCGGAGAGATATTGGGGGGTAATCGGGTCGAGCATTTCACTGGCAATGGGAAGTCTTTGAGCTGTAATGGCACAGAACAACTGGCGGGCAACGCCCAGTCCTTTGGAAATCTGATGACTTCCATCCATGTCCGGATCGTTGATCAGACCTTTCCAACCAACAGTCGTCCGGGGTTTCTCAAAATAGACCCGCATGATAATGAAGAGTTGATCTTTCAGCTTTTCAGATAAATCATGGAGGCGTTGCGCATATTCAAGGGCTGCAATCGGGTCGTGAATAGAGCAGGGGCCAACAACGGTCAGCAGTCGTTTGTCCTCTCCGTTGAGGATCGTCTTAATTGTATTCCTAGTGTTATTGACAAATGCTGCATCGGCAATTGGCAGTGGAAATACCTGCTTTAAGTCGAGGGGTGCAATGATTGGAGAGACATCAAGAACATTGATATTGTTGGTTTGAACCATTTTCAGACCTCATTCCGTAGTTTTGTGTGGCTACGAGCAAAATTGTCGGGTTGTTTATCGATGAGCCACGGTATTTTACACTGACTTTTAGGGCAAGTTAGCTTGTTTCTGCTTTTATGTCAAAATGTCTAAGTTGGTTTCTGCTGTAATGGTTTGACACTCCCGCCCCCTTTCGGTATAAAAGCTCATAATTACAGCGATTTCCAGAAAAGAAGAGGTGCTAGTATGGGTGTCATTATAGTTGCAATTGCCAGAATTCTTGATCTGGCATTTAATATTTATACGTTTATCGTTATTGCCAGAGCGTTGATTTCGTGGGTTAATCCCGATCCCTATAACCCGATTGTCCGGTTTCTTCACAATGCGACAGACCCGGTTCTGTACCGGTTGCGGCGGTTGTTACCATTTCTACAGGCAGGTTCATTTGATTTTTCCCCGATTGCCTTGTTGATTCTTCTTTCGGTTGTGCAGCAGTTTCTGATCTCTTTTCTGTACCAATTAGCCCGTTAATTTGTTGCATAAGGATTAAGCATGCGGATCACCCCGATAGAGATTCAACAGCATCAGTTTAAGTCACGGATGTTTGGTTATGATACCTCTGCAGTCGACAGCTTTCTTGAGATGCTGGCTGATGAGCTTGAACGGTTGCATATCCAGAACAATGAGCTGAAAGAATCACTCTCCCGCACCAGAAATTCACTTGACGAACTGCGAGATCGCGAAAAAGCTCTTCAGGAAACGCTGATGACCGCACAACAGGTCACCGAAGAGCTTAAGAATAATGCGCGTAAAGAAGCTGAAATACTGATTGCAGAAGCTCACCTCGAAGGGGAGAGGGTTGTTCGTGATGCGAATGAGCGGCGGGTCCAGCTGCTCAGTGAAATTCAGGAAATCCGCCGGCAGAAGATTTCCTTTGAGGGTGGATTACGCTCTTTGATTGAAAACCATTTGAAGTTGATGGATATGGATAATCTGCTGCAAATTGAAGAAGATGAACCTCCGGTGAATTTACCCGAACCGTTACTGACAGATGACGACCTAGATGAACGCTTCGATTTTCCCTAAAAAGGCCAGATTCTATTAAACTTTCCTTGACAGGTATTCCCCGCACAAATTATCATTTGCGGCTGTTCAAATCTACATACGTTGGAGGTTGAGTCATGCCGTTATATGAGTATCAATGTGAAAAGTGTGGACTGAAATTTGAGGTCCGTCAGAAGTTTTCCGATGCGCCGCTTGATACCTGTCGCGAGTGCGGTGGTAAGGCAAAAAAACTGATCTCGCAGACTGCCTTTACCCTGAAGGGTGGCGGCTGGTATCAGGAAGGCTATACTGCCAGTAAAAGTTGCCCGGCAGAGAGTGGGTCTGAGAAGAAAGAGACCAAAGCGGACAAGCCGGCGGCAAAGAGTGGTGGCGATGCTTGTGCTTCCTGTCCTAAAGCAGCCAACGGCTAATGTTGGAAACGAGTTGAAAGTCCCTATCGGAGTTGTCTGGTAGGGACTTTTTTTTGCTCCAGATTTCGTTGGAACTCCGTTTACAAACAGAGGGCCGTTTCGTATAGTTCAGACTTCGTCAAGTTTTTATTTAGTGGAGGTTTCCCGTGGCAAAACTTATTGATGGAAAAGCAATCGCAGCAGAAATGCGCCAAGAGATTGCGGCTGATACCCAACAACTGGTCGATCAGGGGGTGACTCCCGGATTAGCTGTTGTGCTGGTGGGTGAAGATCCGGCAAGTCGAGTCTATGTTTCGATGAAAGAAAAAGCGTGTGCTGCTGCTGGAATTTACTCTGCTGAATACAAGTTGGCAGCAGAGACGACTGAGCAGGAGTTGTTGAAACTGATTGATCAGTTGAATCAGGATGAAAAAATTGACGGGATTCTTGTTCAATTGCCGTTGCCTGACCATATAGATGAGTCAAAGGTTCTGGAGGCTATTTCTCCGTTGAAAGATGTTGATGGCTTTCATCCCTATAATGTCGGATGTCTGATGACCGGAAACCCGGTTTTCCGTCCCTGCACGCCCTATGGTGTGATGAAAATGCTCGAACATACCGGTGTCGATCTCAAGGGAAAAGAGGTTGTCATTGTCGGACGTTCT
>JAMOPE010000429.1 GCA_027064785.1 Geobacteraceae bacterium | reverse complement strand
ACCATCAGGCACTCCCTACGGGAATCCAACTTTCATTTCGGCCCGCCGTGAAACAAACTCAGGGGTTCCATATGTACCAACCGTCGCTGTTGCTCCGATTCGATAAACATCATACGGACCAATCGACCCTTCTGTGAACTGCTGACTGGAACAGGTCACGTTCACCGTAAACTCTTCAATCGTAAATGTTCCAGAACATGAATCGCCTGCTCTTGCCCGGGCGGCACCCCACTCCAACCCGCTGCGGGCAGCCTGGTATCCCCGGGCACCCTGCAAAGCGAGAACACTGGTTGAACTTTGGACTCCTATCAACTTCATCATCGCAACACCAAGAATTGACAGAACAACGACAACAAAAATGGCCTGAACCAAAGTAAAACCGGCAGAGTTCTTTAAAACATTATGTATTTTCATGGCGTGTTCACCACATGAACCTGATGAAGCAAGGTGATCGTCTCACCCTCTTCAGACAGTGAAAGTTTCAACGTCACCAACCCAGCACGCTGACTCGCACCGGGATCATAACTAAATCGGCAGGAAGCAATATGGGTCGCAACCAGAGCCGGAGAGTTCAAAGAACTGGTCGGTTGAATCTGGCTGATCGCATAGCTGCTGTAACGATTTAGGCTCCCTCCCTCACATGTATATGTCACGGGTTGATCAACAACGAAAAAGCGTTGATAGGGTGAGGAGTTTGCAAAATTAAATGCCGGAGTCAGGTTGATATAATCAGCCGTTGTCCCACCACCAATGATAGCTGTGTTATCGGCGCCGGCGGCATAAGCATTTCCACTGTTTCCTATTGATGAAATATTGTAGACAATCAATCTCTGTCCCGCATTTGGAACCCGGGTGAGAGATCCCAGTACGTCGAAACCAGTATCCGGTTGAGTAAAATCAAGAACGTCCCCTCCCGAAACAGGATCCGGATAACTGCGATAGCGGCCACCGGCCACCGTGCTCAACAGTTCAAGGTATTGACCGCTCGAATCAATTCGAATGCTATTCGGCAATGCTTGACGGATGTCTCGCTGCATCCTCCTCATCGCCATTTCAGCTTGATCGACCAGCTGGGCCCGTCGATTTAAATCGACATAATTAGACACAGGAGCAAGGATCAGTTTGCCACCAAGCGCGGACAATATTCCGATAATGACAATAACAACGACCAACTCGACGAGAGTAAAGCCTTCCTTATTGATTTTTTGCCAAGCATTGCCCATAGCCACTCTCAGTAATCTGTACGATATCCGGTTAACGTCAAACGTTCCCCTCCCGGGTCTGTGACGGTAACATCAATTTTCAAACCAGCGACCGTCATACCTGTCGGACCAAATCCCTGCGGGACAACTCTGACATCGACGGAATAACCTGAAAGCCCGGTAATCAAATTGCCGTTTTGATCGCGAGCCCCCTGATCAGATAGTCCATTGTAGTCATCAACATCATCAAATAATGGGCGACTCGTTTCACCATCGCTATCGGGGTCGGAAAAGTTTTTCAGCGTGATCTCTTCCATATAAGCCTCGGCGATGGCAACAGATTGCTGCAACAGCACCGCATCCCCACTGTGGCGAGTGGCAAAATTCATCACCGTTAAAACACCTCCCAAAGCAATTGTTACGACAACCATCGCAACAATCAGTTCAACCAGAGTCATCCCTTTCTCACCCGGACGGATATATAGGTTCTCTACTGAGTTACGCATCCCGTCTCTCCGATAATTGTCACACCAAGTCCTGCGGCGTTAGCCACATCACTCACTGAATAACTGCCATTTCGCGCTCGACCGAGGGCATCAAACACAATTGTTACAGGGGTTAAAGAAACAGGGGAATCATCATTGCGGAAGGGTCCACCCGTTGGTGCTGTCACAACAGTTGCCGTAGCAGGAACAGAGCCACAGGAACCTAAGTTGGCATGACGATATAGAACAAACCCGAAGCTGACAACTTCGACCCGAATATCGCATTGAGATGCAACCGCTCGCTTCTGTGCATAGCGCAATGCAGCAACAAATTCATCTTTGAAAGCACGTTCCTGATAAGAGTTTTGATCAAAAAAATGGGGAGCAATAACCGCAGAGACAATACCAAGGATTGCAATAACCACCACCAGTTCGACAAGTGTAAATCCTTTATGTCGACTGCCGGAGTTGCACATAATGAGCCTCTGGGTTATAAAATGAATGGAATTCCGGGCGAACCGCGTCCGCCCGGAGGGAAAATCAATAGTTCCAAGTATAGGTATACGTTGAAGGGGTCAACTCTAATCCAACAACCCGACCTCCTTCAACAATCGTTTCAATTCTATGGATAATATTAATCCCGGCGTTGTTCCAACCGCCAGTAATAATATCCTGATTTTTCAACTTATACATCAGCCAATGGTCGTTTCCACCCTGCGCACGATCGTACCAGATACCATTCGGTGTCGCAGGTTGATTTGCATTAACAACCCCGATGTAGGACTCAGGCTTGTTAGACAGCAGGTCTTCCATGGGATTAAGAGCCGCGGTGCCATTGAATGCTAAAGTTGCCAAGTCCTCACCATTCGCCAGTGCCTGTGCGACTCGAAGAGAGAGTGCACTGCGAACACTTCCCAGCACATTTTTAACAGATGCGGCTTCTGCCTGCTTTTGCAAATCGATAAATTTTGGAACAGCAACTGCTGCGAGCAGGGCTAAAATAACCATCACAACGACCAGCTCAATCAGTGTAAAACCTTTTTGATTTTTCATCATATTCCCCTTAACATCCCGAGGTATCGGCAGTAATGATGGCATTTCCACCCCCAGATGGAGCCTCATATGTCACGCTACAATTTGCTGGGGTCGGTGCTCCATCTTTAGTAAAAACTCTCTCGTACGAACCACTATGATAAGTCTGCACCGTAAAACCTGAAATGTCGATCAGATCGATTATATTCCTCCGGCCAGCAACGTTCCAAGCGATTGGATTTCCCCGATGATACAGGTAAGTTTCACCATCTATAACGGTCGTGTTTCCACTTGACGCACTATAGGACGTTCCAGTATTACACGTTGTTGAAGAAACCAAACACTTGCTACGGCCCAATGCAGCAGCCGAAGCGATAGCACCACGCAACCCTTCAACGGCAGCAACCCGAGCCTCCGTTTGCATATTGACAAACTTGGGTACAGCCACCGCTGATAAAATCCCCAGAATAACAATAACTACAACCAGTTCAATCAGGGTAAATCCTCTTTGATTGCCCATCTTTTTCTCCTTTTCTAATTACACTATTTATCGACAAAAGAATCTTCTTAGTTTATATAATTTTCACGGTTTCAACCAACGATACGATTCCTGTTCTTTAAGGATCAATCCGCTGATACCTCCTTCAATCCCCCGCTTAGTAGTTTGTGAATAAACCGCTTTGACCTTAAATCTGGCACGAGCCGGAGGGTCTAGCGTTGTTTCAAAATAGAGTTCGTTTTTAACCAGATAAATCAGCTCATGCGCCTGTTCAGCAAAAAACCAGCTCCCTTTTTCGATGTTTTCAAGATTTTTGTAGCTAATCACTCCCAAATAGTTGTCGGGCTTTTCTTCCAATAAATCAACCGGGTTGCTGTTCACCAGTGCTTCCAGATCACCCAGGCGACCTTTAGCAAAATAATCGGCAACCTGCATGCTGAGTGCGCTACGCATCACCGAAAGATCAAGCTCCATAGCGGAGCGCTCAACATCAACCAGCAATTTGTAAAACTGGTGCAGTGCAACCAGTGCCAGCAGGCTGATCACAGCGACAACGACAACCAACTCCAAAGGGGAAAAACCGCGCTGCCGCAAACTAGAGGAATATCTTCTATTGGCTAGCATTTATAAAATATAATTAACCATTCTCCGTGTCAAGAATTAATTCCGGGCAAGCTACCTGACAACACTCGATAAATTCCACATCGGCAAAAAGACCCCCAATGCCAACACCAACACCATTGCGCCAATAATAACGATCATAATCGGCTCAATCGCGCTCGAAAGATTTTTCAGATCGTAATCAACTTCGCGTTCGTAAAATTCTGCAACGTCATTGAGCATGGTATCGACCGAACCGGTCTCTTCACCGACAGCCATCATTTGCAACACCAGCGGAGTAAAAATACCCGCATGGCTGGCACTGCGCGTCAGGGTATCACCCCGTTCAATTCCATTGCGGATTATTTCAATTTTTTCTCCAACATAACTGTTGCTCACTGCCCTGGCGGTAAAGCCAAGGGCTTGAGACAATGGAATCCCGGCAGTATAGCTCATATTGAAGCCACGGGAAAAACGCACCAATGTCGAGCGCAGAATAATATCACCGACCAAGGGGATTTTAAGTTTATAGCGATCCCACACGTAGCGTCCCCGCGTGGTTTTGAGAACTCTCTTAACGGCAATAATCGCGATCAGCGTCGCCCCGATCACAACATACCAATAACTTTGCATGAAAGATGAGATGCCTAACAGAATTCGCGTCGGTAATGGGAGTTCGGCACCAAAGCTGGCAAAGACTTTAGAAAAAGCGGGGATAACAAATAAACTGATGATCATAATCGCAACTGCGATCGCGATAAGGACAAAGCTGGGATAACGCAGTGCCGCTTTAACCCGACTGATAATATCTTTTTCACGCTCGAAATGGATCGACAGTTGGAGGAAAACCTCATCCAGCTTGCCAGTCACTTCACCCACCTGAATCATGCGACAGAGCAAAGCGGGAAAAACCTGGTGGTGTTGACTGAAAGCACCCGACAGCTCCATCCCCGATTCTAGGTCGACAACAACCTTGGCCAATGCCTCACCCAAAGTTGGATTTCGTGCGGTCTCAACTAAACCACGAATCGCCCTGACCAAGGGGACTCCGGAAGAATTCAAGGTATACATCTGGCGACAAAACAAAATCAGATCATCAAGGGTCACCCGCGGTTTTCCCCGCAAGTTGAAATTTTTCATTGACACCGATTTCTTTTTAACCGCCACCGCTGAAATACTTAAAGGGATGGCATGACTCATCTGAAACTGGTTCGCCAAGGCATCGGCAGAAAGGGCCTCCGCCTGCCCTTCAACCAGATTTCCAGCGGCATCTCTGATTTTGTAGTTAAAAAGTGGCATCGACTATTCCACCTGTCCAGCATCTGCAGTGGAAATGTTTTCAGCTGCCCCCGCGGCGAGGCTCTCATCAAGTTGCCCGGAAACGCGCAACACCTCGTCCATGCTGGTGACACCCTCAAGTGCCAGCGTCAAGGCACTATCCGATAAACTGGTAAAGCCCGGCAATGCCTTTGCAATGGAAGCAAATGCGGCACTATCATCACGCCGGAGGGCATCTGCCAGCTCGAAATTGATCTCCAGAAGCTCAAAAACACCGATCCGGCCGCTGTAACCAGTATTATTACAGTTTGAACACCCTCGCCCCCTTTTAAATTTCACCGGCCCAGACGGTCGTTTGACCCGCCCACTGTAATGGGTCAACCAACTTTTTGTGTTCGGATCGAGAGGGTCATCGCAGCTGCAGTTCACGCAGATTTTCCGCACCAGTCTTTGTGCCATGACGGCGCGTAAGGAGCTGGCAACCACATAACCTTCTGTCCCCATTTCAATAAGGCGCAAGGCGGTGCTAATGGCATCGTTTGTGTGCAGGGTCGACAACACCAGGTGCCCGGTCATGGCGGCACGTAACGCGATATCGCTGGTTTCCTTATCCCGCATCTCACCGATCATGACAATATCGGGGTCTTGACGCATTCCGGCGCGTAACACCCGCGCAAAATCGAGTCCGATCTTGGGATAAACCTGCACCTGATTGATTCGCGGCAACCGATATTCTACCGGATCTTCAACGGTAATAATTTTTTTCTGGTCACTGTTAAGTTCGTTGAGAGCACCATAGAGGGTCGTCGTCTTACCGCTTCCTGTTGGGCCGGTCACCAGAACCAGACCATGCGGCTGATGGAGTTGCTGGCGAAAGCGGGGCAAAATTTCCGCAGGCATGCCG
>JAMOPE010000428.1 GCA_027064785.1 Geobacteraceae bacterium | reverse complement strand
TCCTGCAGACAGGTTTTATAGTCACTCCCGTAACGCTGCAGTGCCGATTTCTGGATTGCCTCGATAAATATTTTTTCAATGACCCGACTGACTTCAGCAAAACCGCTATCACGATAGATAGCACCCAGCAATGCTTCGAGAGCATCAGAAAGAAGACTTGGCTTTTCGCGACCGCCCCCTTTGTGCTCTCCCTTGCCGAGCCTTAAGCCTTCACCCAGCGAAAGTTCACGGGCAATTTCGGTCAATCCTTTTTCACTGACCACTTCAGCGCGAATCCGGGTAAGTCCGCCCTCTGGAATATCGGGATAATGGATGTAAATCCAGTCACTGACGACCAATTCCAGCACCGCGTCACCGAGGAACTCAAGCCGTTCATTGTGCAGAGCATATTCCGGCTGCTCATTACTGAATGACTTGTGGGTTAACGCCTGCTGCAACAGGTCCCGGTTCCTGAAAGTATAACCGATCTTTTTTTCCAGATTATTCAAGTAATCTACCACATCCTTCTCCGCAGAAACGGTTAAAACACCTCCGGCACAGCAAACCCTGCTCCACTTCAGCCGAAAGTGGGCGGAGTATAACTAAATCAGCACATCAGTTCAATCACTTGCAACGCTTTAACCTTGATTCATCGCACACCGTTTTTCTATAATGGCTTGCTCTGCTTTGAATTTGACCCTAAATTCATTCCCGCAGCACATTCAACCCATTTAAACTAAACGATTTATATATAAACCAATCATGACCTTTGACTCAATAATCGGCCACGACCGACAGAAAAACATTTTATTACGCGCCATTGAGCGCCACCGGATCGCTCATGCCTACCTGTTTTCTGGGCCGGACGGTATCGGTAAAAGATTGATGGCTGTCGCTTTTGCCAAAGCACTGCTCTGTCAAACCGGAAACGGCTGTGGTCACTGCCCCGCCTGCCGTAAAGTTGACCACAGTAATCATCCCGATATCCATATTCTCGATAGCAATGGGGCTGCAATTAAAATTGAGCAGGTCCGCAATTTACAAAGAGATTTATCACTACGACCCCACGAGGGTGAAAGAAAAATCTGCCTGATCGATGGTGCCGAGCAATTCACCACCGGAGCCGCCAATGCACTCCTGAAAACACTCGAAGAACCGCAACCCGGGACGTTAATTATCCTCCTGTCCAATCGCCCGGACAAGTTACTGACAACAATCCGCTCGCGCTGTCAGAATCTACCATTTTCGCGGTTGCCGAAACACGTTCTGGCAACGATTCTGGCACAAAAACTTGAGCTCAATGAAACCGATGCAACTATTCTCGCGGCCCTTTCTGAAGGAAGTTTTAAAAAGGCACTGGGTCCAAATCGCGAACTTTACCTTGAAAAACGCCGGAAGCTGATTCAATCCTTGTCAGCACTGTCGTCAGGCAGTATTATTCCGACTTTCTCATTTGCAGATGAATTAGAAACAGAAAAAGAACTTCTTTTTGACATTCTTGATATTTTTCAAGCATTTTACCGCGACCTTCTCCTATTGAAATACAATAGTCCTACGGAAGAGCTGGTAAATCTTGATCTTATGGATTTAATAAACTCTCAGGTTGAAACAACAACAATCACAAGTCTCCTCGGCAAACTGAAGGCACTTGAGGCTGCTCGCTACCATTTGCAGCGCAATGTCAACCGCCGACTGGCTCTCGAAGTGATGTTAATGCGGGTCGCCGCTGCCTGAGTAAAGGAATATGATGGAACTGATTAAAATAGTCGGCATCTCTTTTCACACTGCCGGGAAAATTTTTGACTTTGACTCACAGGGGTTTGAACTTTCCCCGGGGGATAAGGTCATTGTCGAAACAGAACGTGGCCGGGCTCTCGGGACAGTCGTGAGAAAAACCCGGGAGATTTCACCCGAAGACGCCCCGCCGAAATTGAAATCGATCTTACGCCTCGCCGAAGAAAACGACCTGCAAATGGCTCACAGTAATTCTCTGCGGGAAAAAGAGGCATTACAGTTCTGCCAGCAGAGGGTCAAGCAGCGCAAAATGGAGATGAAACTCGTTCGGGCTGAATATTTGTTCGACGGGTCAAAAATCATTTTTTACTTTACTGCTGACGGTCGGGTCGATTTTCGTGAATTGGTCCGCGATCTGGCACAACACTTCCGCACTCGCATCGAAATGCGTCAGATCGGTGTCCGGGATGAAGCGAAACAGGTCGGTGGACTGGGAATCTGTGGACGGGAACTGTGCTGCAGCAGTCACCTTCGTGAATTTGTCCCGGTTTCTGTCAAAATGGCAAAAGCACAGGGACTGGCACTCAACCCGACAAAAATCTCGGGGCAATGCGGGCGACTGTTATGTTGTCTTGCTTACGAGTACGAAACCTACAATGAGATGAAAAAGACCCTGCCAAAATGTGGCAAAAGGGTGCAGATTGAAGCGGGGCAGGTTGAAGTCATTTCACGTGACATTCTGGCCCAGAAGGTCACCGTGTGTAGCCGCAGCGGTGTCCGCAGCCAAATGCATATCGATGAGTTGCAGCAGGAAATCGCTAAAGTAGATCAGACAGCGGCATCGACTGAGGAAAAACCGAAAGAGCAGCGTCCGCAACAGAAAAAGCAGTCAGGCGATCGCCCGCCTCGCCACCGGAATAAAGGGGCAAAACCCGGACAACGCAAAGAACGCCAGCAACCAAGTACTAAACCAGCCAACAAACCGGCTCAAGAGCCAAAACAGGATCAGAACCGACAACAGCAGAACAAAAAAACAACGGGTGAAAATCCGGAGCAGGACAAAAACAAACGTCGCCGCAGAAGGCCCAGAAGGCGCCCGGGTCGGCGCACAAAGCCGGCAGAGACTAAAACTGAATAACAAACAACTGATTCTGGAAAACCAATAGACTATTTAATCATATATCCGTCCACGGGAGCCTGAAATGAGCAAGACTTTTTATGTAACAACCCCGATTTACTACGTGAACGATGTTCCCCACATCGGCCACGCCTACACCACCCTCGCCTGCGATGTTATCGCTCGCTACAAGCGCGCCCGTGGCTACGACGTTGCATTTTTGACCGGAACTGACGAGCACGGTCAAAAGGTCGAAACTGCTGCCAAAGCCAACGGTGAAACCCCTCTCGATCTTGCCGACCGCGTCGTCAAACGTTTTCAGGCGTTGTGGACGAAACTCGATATTTCTCACACCGATTTTATCCGCACCACTCAGGAACGTCACAAGCATACCGTGCAGGAGCAGTTCAAGGCGATTGAAGCCAAAGGTGATATCTACCTCGGTGAATACGAAGACTGGTACTGTACCCCGTGTGAGACCTTCTGGACCGAGACTCAGTTGATCGACGGAAACTGTCCCGACTGCGGCCGTCCGACGACAAAACTGAAAGAAGAATCATACTTCTTCCGCATGAGCAAATATCAGGATCAACTCCTCAAACACATCGAGGACAATCCCGACTTTATTCAACCTAAGTCACGGCGTAACGAAATCCTCAGCTTCGTCCGTGAAGGATTGCGTGACCTGTCTATTTCCCGAACCTCATTTTCATGGGGTATTCCGGCACCGGGGAATGAGAAACACGTTATCTACGTCTGGTTTGATGCTCTGACCAACTACATTTCAGCCCTTGGCTATCCCGAAGATCCAAACGGTGATTTTGCCAACTACTGGCCGGGAACTCATGTCATCGGCAAAGACATCCTCCGCTTTCACGCTGTCTACTGGCCAACATTCCTGATGGCTGCCGGGCTTCCGGTTCCGAAAAAAGTCTTTGCTCACGGCTGGTGGACTGTTGAGGGACAGAAGATGAGCAAGAGTCTACGCAATGTTGTCGAGCCAAACATGCTCATCGACAAATATGGTGTTGATTCAATCCGTTATTTCTTACTGCGGGAAGTTCCCTTTGGACTTGATGGGGATTTCTCCCATTCCGCGTTGGTCCATCGAATTAATTCTGATCTCGCGAATGACCTTGGCAACCTTGTCAGCCGTTCGACAGCAATGCTGAGCAAATATTTCGATGGAGTCCTTCCCGAACCCGAAGCCGCCAACGAAACGGATCAGGCACTGATTGATCTGTTTGGAACAACAATCACAAAAGTGGACGATCTGCTTGAAGATATGGCGTTTAACAAAACCCTGATGGCGATCTGGGAGCTGATTTCTGCCGGGAATAAATATATCGACGAGACAGCACCGTGGGCGCTGGCAAAAAATCCTGAGCAACGCCAGCGACTGGGAACCGTTATGTATAATTTACTTGAGTCAATCCGGATCATCTCTCTGCTGGTCGCGCCATTTATGCCGACAACCGGAGAAAAAATCCTTGATATTCTTGGTTGTGACGGGAAAAACGTGACGCTCGACGGTCAGGATCAGTGGGGCGGTCTGAAGGCGGGAACCACCATCGAAAAAGCAGCTCCACTGTTCCCCCGGATTGAAAACGACTGATTTTTCAGGTCACATTTTAATATTAATGGGGCGCTTTTTAGCGCCCCACTTTATTTGGAGCAAACACTGTGTCAGATAATCAGCTTCCATTACTTGTTGATAGCCACGCGCACCTTGATGGCAAGCAATTTGCCAACGACCTGACTGAGACCATCGACCGGGCAACGGCCAACGGAATCAGCCATATTCTGACCATCGGCTGTGATCTCGAAAGCTCAGCCGCCAGCATTGCGATCGCGGAACAGTTTGAGCATATTTTCGCTGCGGTCGGTGTCCATCCCCACGATGCGACAGAAATCGATGAGGGGGCATTGCAAAAGCTAAAGACAATGCTCGACCACCCTAAAGTCGTGGCACTGGGCGAAATTGGTCTCGACTATTTCCGTGATCGATCTCCACGCGACATTCAGCGTGAAGCATTCCGCCAGCAGATCCGTTTAGCTCACGAAACCGGAAAACCGATCATTGTCCACGACCGTGATGCTCACTCAGAAGTGATCGAAATTCTGAAAGAAGAGGATGGCGGTAAAAACGGCGGAGTACTGCATTGCTTCAGTGGTGATCTGGACATGGCAAAGCAGTGTCTTAACCTAGGGTTTTATCTTTCGTTCACCGGAACAATCACGTACCCGAAAAATACTGAAATCAGAGAGATCATCAAGGCGATCCCCATCGACCGGATGCTGGTTGAAACCGACTGCCCCTACCTGTCACCACAGAAGTTTCGCGGGAAGCGCAATGAACCCGCCTACGTCCGTTATACTGCGGAAAAGATGGCCGAGATCAAAGGGCTGACGATTGCTGATGTTGCCCGCGTAACAAGCCGCAACTGTTACGATCTTTTCGGTCTCGGAACAGTCGACCAGAGCACAAAAATTGCGTATCAAATCCGTGATTCTCTTTATCTGAACATCACCAATCATTGTACAAACCGTTGTATTTTCTGTGCAAAATTCAGTGATTTTGTTGTCAAAGGGCACGAACTGCAGCTCGATCACGATCCATCTGTTGAAGAAGTGAAGCAGGCGATTGGTGATCCAACCCGCTACGACGAAATCGTTTTTTGCGGCTACGGGGAACCACTGCTGCGCCTCGATCTAATTAAGGAAATTTCCCGCTGGCTAAAAGATCAGGGGATTAAAGTCAGGATCAACAGCGATGGGCAGGCCAATCTGGTTCACGGACGCAATATTCTTCCCGAATTAGAAGGATTAGTCGATGCAATCTCAATCTCACTGAATGCCCCTGATCAGGAAGACTATCATCGTCTCTGCCAATCAAAATATGGTGCAGAAAAAAGTTATCAGGCGGTTAAAGATTTTATCGGTCAGGCGGGACAATATATCCCAGAAGTTATTGCGACAGCAGTCACTTATCCGGGAATCGATATTCCCGCATGTGAAAAAGTCGCTGAGAGCCTTGGGGTACAATTTCGGGCCAGGGAATATAATGAGGTGGGTTGATTGATCCGGTTAAAAAGGCTGTCATATTTTAAAACTGACAGCCTTTTTAATCCGTACCTGGCTACTTACCAAACAATTTATTTAACGTATTATCAAGCATCTCACGTAACGGCTCCGCATCTTCTCCGCCATCAGGG
>JAMOPE010000427.1 GCA_027064785.1 Geobacteraceae bacterium | reverse complement strand
TGCGAATCCATAACCGCCTGACCGGGATACCGGGAGTGTTGCGAGTTCAATCGTCGTTTGCATTAAAAACTGTGCTGAAAAAAACAGAAATGCCTCTGGAGTAAAATCGACACCGCGATAGTCACCGCAGAGGCACTGAGAGAATTTTTAGTAGATACTTTTGCCGAACAGTGATGTCGCTAATCCAACCGCCATTTTTGCGGTACGATTCTGCAGATCGAGAATCGGATTAATTTCAACAATATCGGCAGAAGCTAACTTTCCGGTATCAGCGACGATTTCCATCAGTAATTGTGCTTCACGGCAACTCACCCCGCCCGCAGATGGCGTTCCGACACCGGGAGCAATATTCGGATCGAGGGCATCCATATCGATGCTGACATGAAGTCGCTTGTGACCTCCCAGATAATCAAGAGCTTCACGCATCACCACACCCATTCCCCGTTCATCGAGATCACGCATCGTATAAACCCGGATACCGTGTTTTTTCAACCAGCGACGTTCCTGACCATCAAGATCACGGATACCGATCATCACCACATCTTCAGCCGCAATCTTTGCTCCCGGGCGACCAATATTGACCAGCTCCGGATAACCATCACCAAGCAGCGTCGCCACCGGCATTCCATGAATATTCCCGGAGGGAGAACTTTCCGGGGTATTTGAATCGCCATGTGCATCAACCCAGACCACCCCGACCGGTTCCTGCGTTGTTACACCACCAATTGTCCCGATAGATAAGGAGTGATCACCACCGAGAAACAGCGGAATTTCACCAGCGGCAACCGCTTTTGCCGCAGCATCATAGGTTTCCTGACACACCTGTTTGACCGCACCAAGAAAATCGGGGCTACCGTCTTCGGTCAAAGAATCACGCACCGGAACATGAATATTTCCTCCATCATGCAGTTCATATCCCAAAGCCTTAAGTTTCGCCGATAACCCGGCATAACGGATCGCACTCGGCCCCATATCGACCCCGCGCTGGTTCTGACCTAGATCAATGGGAACCCCGATAATACGAATTGATTTATTCTTCATGACAATTCGCCTTCAAGCAGCGGCGATACCTTCTCCAAAGACTTGCGTTGAAACTCTTCTAAGCTGCCATCATTACAAATCACCAGATTCCAGTCATCGTAACCGTCCAGAGAGTTTTCACTACTATGGTTGTTGGCCCCGTTGAAGCCGGGCCGTTCAATTTTAATAAATGCCCCACCGTGCTTTTTGATTGTGTTCAATTCGTTGATGAAACGAACATCATCAACCAGAATATGGACGGTATCCAGGTCATATTCCGATAATTTCCGTTCCCATGCCTTGGTCCAGTAGTCGTGATCCTGCGCACGACGATATTCGGTCCCCCACCACTGCAGTATCCGACGGACACTTGCGGCAGTCTGCCCCGGGCGATCCTGAATATCGTGATGCTCAGTGACAAAACCGAGCCATTGTGGACATTGTTCTATTGCCCGCTGTTCATCAATATGGAAAATTTTGACCTTGTCATCCTGATCGCCATAAATCAGCGGCACGTTGTCATCACCGCCAACAGAACGGATAAAATCTTCAACTTCCTGCCGGAGCATTTGCGCCATTGGCAGAATAACAATGTCTATATCAAGTTGCGCCTGGATATATCGTGCGGCAGTTGTTTTCCCCGAAGCTGCTTTTCCGGCAAATCCGATGATCATAACGATGGTTCCTCACAAAAAAATGGTGTCATTCAACCTGAATATCAGCAGCAAGAGTCTACTGTAATCGGTCTAAAAAGTGGAATAAATTTATAGAGAAAAGAAGAGTCCTGAAAATCGTTGCTTGCTGTAGGGATCAATGGTATAGATTCGCAGCGCGAAACCATAGGATTTGTTCCTGTGGTTTTTTTATTTTGGCCTGAGTCGTGAAGATCGGGTTGATTCTACCATCTGAGGATATCCGCCTTCCATGATCAGTGCTACAAATATTTGTCTCGCCTACGGCAAACGAACAATTTTTAAAAACGTCAATATCAAATTCACTCCCGGGAACTGTTATGGGCTTATCGGAGCAAACGGGGCAGGAAAATCAACTTTCCTCAAGATCCTGGCAGGAAAATCAGAACCGGACAAAGGTGAGGTCTCTATCGGTAAAGGGTTGCGTCTGGCGGTTCTGAACCAGGATCAGTTTGCCTTTGATGAAGAGATTGTCCTCAACACTGTTATCATGGGGCACAAACGACTCTACAACGTTATGGCTGAACGTGATGCCATTTATGCGAAAGAGGATTTTTCTGAGGAGGACGGGGTTCGTTGCGGAGAGCTGGAAACTGAGTTTGCCGAAATGAACGGCTATGATGCCGAATCAGAAGCCGCGGTCATGTTAAATGGACTGGGGATTCCCGAGGCATTACGGCAAAAAAAGATGAAGGAGCTGGAAGGGGGCGAAAAAGTACGCGTTTTACTGGCACAGGCCCTGTTTGGTAACCCCGACATCCTCCTTCTTGATGAGCCGACCAACCACCTTGATCTTAAATCGATTCAATGGCTCGAAGAATTTCTTGGCCGCTTCCAGAATACGGTCATCGTTGTTTCTCACGACCGTCACTTTCTCAACCAAGCTTGTACCCATATTGCTGACATCGATTTCGGCACGATCCGTACCTATGTCGGAAACTACGATTTCTGGTATGAAGCCAGCCAGTTGGTTTTGAAACAGAAGCAGGATGCCAATAAGAAAGCCAGCGATAAAGCCAATGAACTCAAAGATTTCATTGCCCGCTTCAGCTCTAATGCTTCCAAAGCAAAACAGGCAACATCGCGAAAAAAATTGCTCGACAAGCTCAACATAGAAGAGTTGCCGGTCTCATCCCGTCGCTACCCCTTTGTCCTGTTTAAACCCGAGCGCCCCTGCGGAGATATCATCCTTGAAGTCAAAGGCTTGAGCAAAACGGTCGATGGGATCAAAGTCCTCGACAACTTTGACCTAATCGTGAATAAGGGGGACAAAATTGCCTTTGTCGGTGGAAATGGCGTCGCTAAAACCACCCTGTTCCAGATTCTTGCCGGGGAAATCCAACCGGACAGCGGTAGCTTTCGTTGGGGTGTCACCATCACCCATTCGTACTTTCCCAAAGAAAACAGCTCTTACTTTGACAAAGATCTCAGTTTGATTGACTGGCTGTGTCAGTATCCGCCCCACGAGGGAGAGAGTTTTGCCCGGGGATTTCTGGGTCGTATGCTTTTTTCCGGGGATGAAGCAACGAAAATGACCAGTGTCCTCAGTGGCGGGGAAAAGGTTCGCTGCATGCTGTCACGGATGATGCTGACCAATGCGAATGCCCTGATATTTGATGAACCGACCAATCACCTTGACCTGGAATCCATCACCGCCCTGAATAACAGTCTGATGAGCTTTTCCGAAGTTATTTTATTCACCTCCCACGACCAGAAATTTGTCTCAACATTGGCAAACCGGATCATCGAATTCACCCCGTCCGGGGTCATCGACCGGGTCATGGGATTTGACGAATATCTGGCTGATGATTCAGTCAATGGCCTGCGGAAAGAACTCTATCGCTCTGAAGTCGATTTAAAATTGTAGGAGAATCAGAATGGCTCTTCCATGGAAAGTGCTCGACCAATTTAAAACGGAAACCGAGGGGGTTCTGGAACTACGGCAGCGGGGTAAGGGAGATTTTCTGATCACCCTGGGCCCCCAGGTGTTGATGAACAGTAAGGCACAGCGATCTGAGATGGCATTGGGGAAACTGGGTTGCCGGGGACTAAAAAAGCACCCGAAACCGCGAGTTCTTGTCGGGGGGCTGGGGATGGCAATTACATTGCGGGCTGTCCTTGATGAGTTACCCGAAACTGCCGAGGTTATGGTTGCGGAGCTTAATCCCGTCATTCACCAATGGTGTCTTGGCCCTCTGGCTGAATTAACCCGGCATGCAGCTGCCGATCCCCGGGTGTCCGTTGAAATTACCGATGTCGCCGAACTGATCTGTCACTCATCCAGAGAAAGTTTTGACGCAATTATTCTCGACCTCTACCGTGGGCCCGGCCCGCAGACTGATCGACTGAATGACCCCATTTACGGCAGTCTGGCTATCAAAAAGGTCGGGATGGCCCTCAAGCCGGGGGGAGTTTTTGCGGTCTGGGGAGAAAACCCCGATAAAGGATTTGAGCAACGGCTCGCCAGCGGTGGTTTTGCGGTTCACTGTGAAAGACCGGGCAAAGGGGGCTATCGGCACGCCGTCTGGGTCGCTATCAAAGAAAGAAAAAAACATCAAAGGGGCAAAGATAATGGAAGAGTTTGACCTTGACGGACGTGACTTTGTCGAGCTGAACAACCTGCTGAAATTAACCGGAATGAGTCCGAGCGGCGGAGTCGCAAAAATGGTGATTGCGGACGGAAATGTCACTGTTGACGGACAGATAGAGACACGGAAACGCTGTAAAATCAGATCGGGGCAACAGGTTGAATACAATGGGCGGAAAATCATTGTCACCTGAACCAATCAACAAACCCCAATAATTTCGTATTCACGAAAGGTGTTCGTGGTCAATTCAACCAGATCGCCGCACCGCCTGCCAATCAGCTGCTTCCCCAATGGAGACGCCGGAGTCATCACCATCACCTTGATTTCACCAAATTCCAGTTCCAGCCCACCCGCTGCCGGAGCAATAAAAACATGACGCCCCTGACCCTCATCATCACGTAATTCCACCACTGCAGATAACCGGATCGGAGTATCGACAGAAAAAGGCTTCAGTGTCATGTGCTGAAGCTGTTGCTGTGCCCTGAGTATATCCTGTGCCCGATTCGCTTGCCCTTGGGCAATATATGAAGCCTCAAGACCAAGGGTCGCATATTTGTTATCAGGGACACACTCTTCATGGGTTGCGGCTTCATGAGCCGCTTTTGCCGCCTGCAGCTGCAATTCATAATCGTGTTGGAGTCGCGTCAGTATCAGGCTGAGCAACTCCTCTTTATTAATCATCAACGTCACTCATCATCACAAAAAAATATGTTCTAAAGCATAATCGACATGGAGTGCTGCAGTATCAAACAAGGGGAGAGTCGTGTCCTCCGGACGGATCAGTAACGGGATTTCTGTGCACCCAAGGACAACCCCCTGCGCTCCCTGACAGCGAAGCTTTTCTATCACTTCAAGATATTTTTTGCGCGATTCTTCGGTAAATTTCCCGAGACAGAGTTCATCAAAAATAACGTTGTGAACCATATCGCGATCGGCTTGACCCGGAACAATCACATTGAGGTTGAAACGATCATGAAGCCGTTGACGGTAGAAATCTTCCTCCATTGTGTAACGGGTTCCCAACAAACCGACTGTGGTGAGATCTTGCGCAATAATCGCACTGCCTGCTGCATCGGCAATATGAAGAAACGGGACAGTCATTGCTGCTTCGATCTGCGGAGCAACTTTGTGCATCAAATTGGTACAGAGGACGATAAAATCGGCTCCGGCCTGTTCTAAACCGTATGCAGCCGTCACCAAAACATCTCCGGCCCGTTGCCACTCACCTTGGACCTGAAGTTGTTCGATTTCAGCAAAATCGACGCTGTGCAACAAAATTTTTGCCGAATGCAGTCCGCCCAGACGCTGTCGTACTCCTTCGTTGAGTAGTTGATAATACGATAGCGTCGATTCCCAGCTCATTCCACCAAGCAAACCTATGGTCTTCATAAACAACTCCCGCCAGCAAAAAGGATCATGTATTCAATATCACAATCGTCCTTTTTGCAACATTCCCAATCAACACTTTGGTTATTTAAAGGTTGGCAAAGAGAAGTTTTATTCCTTGAATTTGCAGTTTTATGGCTGTACTATCCGCAGTTAATCACTAAACAATTGAGTTTAAAGGAAACATAAGATGAAAATATTCCGTCCGTTTATTATTATCGCCCTTTTATTCTTGTTGATATCTTCGGCAGCATGGGCCGAGACCCGTTATGTTTCTGACTATCTGATCGTGACAGTCAGGAGCGGGAAAGGCAATGAGTTTAAAATTCTCGAAACGGTTCCAACTGGAACACCGATCACTATCCTGGAGGACGGTAAAAACTACGCA
>JAMOPE010000426.1 GCA_027064785.1 Geobacteraceae bacterium | reverse complement strand
AAGTCGACCAATGGTGATACCTTCCTCGGCGGTGAAGACTTTGACCAACGGATCATCGACTACGTTGCTGATGAGTTCAAAAAAGATCAGGGTATTGATCTGCGTGGCGACAAAATGGCACTGCAACGCCTGAAAGAAGCTGCAGAAAAAGCAAAATGTGAGCTTTCCACATCGATGGAAACCGATATTAACCTGCCCTTTATTACTGCTGATCAGTCGGGACCAAAGCACTTGAACATCAAGCTGTCCCGCTCCAAGCTCGAAAGTATTTGTAGCGAATTGCTCGCCCGGTTGACTGAGCCTTGCCAGACTGCATTGAAAGATGCCGGTCTGTCAGCCAGTGACATCGGTGAAGTTGTTCTGGTTGGTGGTATGACCCGGATGCCTGCTGTTCAGGAGCGGGTTAAAGAGATTTTCGGTAAAACTCCAAGCAAAGGTGTTAATCCTGATGAAGTTGTTGCCATCGGTGCAGCCATTCAGGGTGGTGTTTTGACTGGTGACGTTAAAGACGTTCTTCTTCTTGATGTCACTCCGCTGTCACTTGGTATTGAGACCCTTGGTGGTGTTATGACCAAGCTGATCGAGAAAAACACCACGGTTCCCTGTAAAAAAAGCCAGGTCTTCTCAACCGCAGCAGATAATCAGCCGGCAGTTTCGGTTCACGTCCTTCAGGGCGAGCGGGAAATGGCGACCGATAACAAAACTATCGGTAATTTTGAGCTGGTTGGTCTGCCACCGGCACCGCGTGGCGTTCCACAGATCGAAGTAACCTTTGATATTGATGCGAACGGTATTCTCCACGTGTCGGCTAAAGACCTTGGTACCGGTAAAGAGCAATCGATTCAGATTACTGCCTCGAGCGGTCTTTCTGACGAAGAGATCAACAAAATGGTTCAGGATGCCGAATCCCACGCTGCGGAAGATAAAAACAAGCGTGAGTTGATTGAAGCACGGAACCAGGCAGACGGTCTGGCTTACACCACTGAAAAATCTCTCTCTGAGCATGGAGAAAAACTCGACAGTGCCACCAAACGCCAGATTGAAGAAGCCCTCGAAGAGCTGAAAAAAGCGATCGAAGGTGATGATCCTGAAGAGATTAAAACGAAGAGTGAAGCACTTGCTCAGGCGTCTCATAAACTTGCCGAGATGATGTATGCACAGTCTCAGGGCGAGGGGGATACTCCTGCAGGTGATGCTGATGGCAGTGCTGCCGCAGCAGATGACGTCGTTGATGCCGAGTTTGAAGACGTTGACGATAAAAACGAGAAAAAGTAATATTTAAAGACAATCAGCGCCGACCTGTTTATGCGGGTCGGCGTGCGTCTTTTTCAGACCAGGAACATTATTTTGGCAAAGCTCGATTACTACGAAATTTTACAGGTTAACCGCAACGCCAGCGGCACTGAAATCAAAAAAGCCTATCGGCGATTGGCAATCCAGTATCACCCCGATAAAAATCCGGGTGACAAAGAAGCCGAAAGCAAGTTTAAGGAACTTTCGGAAGCGTATGCGATTCTTTCCGATTCGCAGAAGAGGGCGACCTACGACCAGTTCGGTCATGCCGGCGTTAATGGCGCAGGTGGCTTTTCCAGTGGCGGTTTTGATTTTAACGGCGGCGGATTTGAAGATATTTTCGGCGACATTTTCGGCGATATCTTCGGTGGTGGCTCCCGGCGGGGAGGGCGTGGCCAGCGCGGCGACGATCTGCGCTACAATTTGACCATTACCTTTGAAGAAGCAGCTTTTGGAACAGAGAAAAACCTGCAGTTACCACGGAAACAGGTTTGTGAAACGTGCGATGGCTCCGGGGCGAGACCGGGAACTGAAGCTCAGACATGTTCAACATGTCGCGGTGCCGGTCAGGTTCGTTATCAACAGGGTTTTTTCACCATGACCCGTCCGTGCCCCGACTGTCGCGGCCAGGGTAAAATTATTACCGATCCGTGTCCCGATTGCCATGGCAGTGGTCAGGTTAAAAGCAAACGGACTGTTAATCTTAAAGTCCCGGCCGGGGTTGAAGACGGTATCCGTCTCAAGTTAAGTGGAGAAGGCGATGCCGGGTCACAAGGTGGTCCTGCCGGTGACCTTTACGTTGTTATCAGCGTTGAGGAACATTCAATTTTTCAACGTGATGGTCAGGATGTTATCTGTGAGGTCCCGATCTCATTTGTGCAGGCGACTTTGGGTTGCGATCTTGAAGTCCCGACACTTGAGGGAAAGCTTAGTTTGAAAGTCCCGGCGGGAACTCAAACCGGTAAGATCTTTAAATTATCGGGGAAGGGGATTGTCGCGTTGCAGGGGCATCATCGGCGCGGAGATCAGCTGGTTATTCTGAAAGTTGAAGTCCCGACTAAATTAAATGCCCGGCAGCGTGAGTTGCTGGAAGAGTTTGCCAAAGAGGGCGGTGAAGATATTCATCCCCAGGGGAAGGGTTTTTTTGATAAAGTGAAGGAACTGTTTGACTGATTTGACCCTGTTCCCAATAAAAATGGAGTCTCCATGAAGCGGATCTTTAGCCTGATTCTGGTTGCAATGATGTTTGCAACTGTATCCTTGACTGTTTCTGTCTCTACCGCGGCAGCTGCGGATGATGGTGCATTGCATCAGGGGCGGATGTTGTATCAAGCGGGAGACCTGAATCGGGCACTGGCTGTCTTGCGAGGCTACGTTCAGGAGACTCCCGATTCTATTGTCACTGCTCAGGCGTATGCCCTCATCGGGCGGATTTTACTGGAGGAACATCACTATACTGATGCCATTCTTTATCTAAAACATGTTCCACCGGTCTTTCGTAGCCCTGAGATCGAAGTTTTATCGGGTGTTTGTCTGGTTGAAAGTGGTCACTATGCGGAAGGCTTGAAACGCCTTCAGCCTTTTGTCAAAGAGCCCCTTGATCCACGCGACCGGGCTCTTCTGGGGAAGGCACTGGTCAAGGCTGCAACGGAGACCCGGCAATATCTTCTGGCGACCTATTATCTCCAGCAACAGCTGACGTTCAGTCCCACCCCTGCTCCCCTTCTAGCGCAAGCACATCAGTTACTTCAAAGTCAAATCAGTGATGCTGATTTAGCCGAAGCGGCATTTATGCTGCAAGGGACAGCGATTGGTCAGGATGCCCGACTACAATTAGCCCGCCGGGCACTGGTGCAACAGCACCCCGAGCAGGCGAGGCAGCACCTCCAACAGCTCTTTGCCTCATCCGTCACGTTCCCCTACTGGGAAGAAGCCCAGCAGCTATTGAAGAGAACCAGTGTTGATAGCTGGCTCAGCCGTGACAGTATTGGCGTTCTGTTGCCGTTGAGTGATCGCTATGCTTCCTACGGGGAATTGGTGAAAAAAGGGCTGGAACTGGCATTGACGGAGCACAACAAGACCCGACTGCCTGCTAGGTTCATTTATCGTGATACTGCTGTTGAGGGAGTTTCATCGGCACAGCTGTTGAGTGCTTTGACCGATGATGACAAGGTGATGGCGGTCATTGGTCCGCTCCTCAGTAAAAATGCCGGAGATGCAGCCCGTCGGGCACAGCGTGAGATGGTTCCACTGCTTGCGATGTCGCAATCTCCTGATCTTCCTGAACTGGGGCGGTTTGTTTTTCGCGATACGTTAACAGCAGAGCAGCAGGTTAAAGCTCTGGTCAAATATGCACTGGCTGCCGGCAATATCTCCTTTTCGGTGATGCGCCCCGAGACCCGTCTGGGCGAAAAAATGACCAATCTTTTTGTCGCTGAAGTCCAGCGTGCCGGTGGTGAGATCGTCGATATCGTCAGCTATCCTGAGGATAGCACTGATTTTAGAGAGCCGATCCAGAAACTTCTCTGGGAGGATCACGAGGTAGCGATCCCTCCGGTTATTTCGGAAGAGACGGGTGAAGTAGAAGAGGTTCCCGAACTCGAATATCCTCTACCGCCATTTCATGCCCTGTTTATCCCCGATTATGCTGAGCAGATCAGCGAGATCGCGCCGCAATTAGTCTTTTATGGACTCAAAGATGCGACTTTGCTCGGAATTAACGGCTGGAACTCCCCCGACTTGATTACCCGGGCCGGGCGTTTTTTGAAAAATGCCGTTTTTGTTGATGCCTTTAATCCTGCGAGTGATAAGCCGGAGGTCCAGCGGTTTATGGAGCTCTATCGCCAGACTTACGACGAAGAACCCACAATCCTCAGTGCTCAGGCATTCGAGATTGCCAACATCCTGCTGCAGATTATTGATGATTCTGATGTCGGGAACCGTGATGATGTGCGTAAAAAGCTGGAGGAGCTCAAAGACTATCGCGGTATTACCGGGACGGTCGGTTTTGACCCATTTGGTGAAGCGATCAAGCAACTCACCCTGTTACGGGTGAGCCGGGGTAAAATTGTCGAGGTTCAATAAGCCGGTTTATTTCGCAGGTTTATAATCCTGCATATTCGAGAAATGTCACCGGTGGCCGGTAAATCTCCTGTTTCGCCAGTAGTGCACCGACGCGACCAAGATTGAATGTGGGACAGTTGTAGACGTAACCAAAGAGTGATTTTTTGATCGACTGACTTTCGTCAGAACATTGCCAGATGGCGGGGAGGGTATCAGAAAACCCGGCTTTGTCCGTCAGGCTGCGCATCCGGCCATGGACTTCCATCAGATTTATGGGTGGAAGGTCGGAAGGTTTTCTGCTGGCGGGGCAATTGGCATGGGCTGCTCCTGATGTCAAAGAGGGGCTATGCTGTATTTTCTGATTTTGTCCTGTCTACGGGAGAGTAACGGCTGACAAGAATTTCGAATTCCCCTGTCAGTTGATTGTAATAACATAATTGACCGGTTTTGATATTGTAATACCAGCCATGTAAACTCAATTGTCCTTTAGCGACACGCTCTTTGATCCACGGGAAAGTCATCAGATTTTTCAGCGAGACCAAGATTGCTTCTTTCTCGCAGGCGCGTGCCTGCTTGTCCGGTGGTGCTTCGGGAAGATCCGCTAAGACTTTATCGCGTGCCGATGCTGCAATATTGACCCATTTACCGATGAACTCACCAAGATCGCCTTTATCGGTCGATTCCATCAAGGCTTCGATTCCGCCACATTCAGAGTGTCCCAGAATAATAATATCAGAGACTTCAAGGTGGCAAACCGCATATTCGAGGGATGAGCTGACGCCGTGATAGTCGTCATTATTCAAATAGGGGGGAACAAGGTTCGCAATATTACGCAGAATAAAGAGATCGCCCAGATCGCAGTTGAGAAGGACTGCCGGGTCAACCCTCGAATCACAACAGCCGATGAGTAATGCCTGCGGTTTTTGCCCATCAATCAGCGTGTTTGCCAATTCAGAATTATCACCGAAGTGCTGCTGCTGAAAATCTTCGATCCCATCAAGAAACTTTGTGACATCTGCCATGCGTATGACCTCCCAAGCCCTAAGAATAGCTGATTTAGAATAAAAAATGAAGGTTAGACTGTTTTCTTTATTAAGGGAAGATAAATAAAAACGTAAAAAATTTACTTTTACTTTAAGCCAAGATGATTTTTCGTGGAAAATTGACCTGTCAGCATCTTTTTCTTGATTTTTTTCTCCTTGTTTTGTCATGATGTCCAAAATTGTCCAAAGTGGAGGCAAAATGAACCTTACCGTCAAAGATGCCGCTCAGTTATTGCAGGTCTCAGAAAAATCTATTTATCGGTGGCTTAAACAGGCGGCCATTCCTGCCTACCGGATGGGTGGTCAGCACCGCTTTAATCGGTCTGAACTTTTGGAATGGGCAACCTCAAAACATATGGCGGTTTCTCCTGATGCCTTCTGTGAGCCTGAGATCGACCGGTTACCAATGCCACTTTTCAGTGATACACTTGAGGCTGGGGGTGTTTTCTATCGGATTGACGGAAAAAGCCGTGATGAGGTGTTGATGCAAGTCTCAACCCATTTGCGGGTTCCGGAAGATACCGATCAGAAATATCTGGCTCGAACTTTGATTGGTCGGGAAAAAATGGCATCAACTGCGATTGGTGATGGCATTGCAATCCCTCATTTGCGAGTCCCCCTTTTTACCCAGATCGCCCGACCTTCGATGACGTTGTTCTTTCTCGAAAATCCCGTTGATTTTTATGCGTTTGATGG
>JAMOPE010000425.1 GCA_027064785.1 Geobacteraceae bacterium | reverse complement strand
GATCCCGGTGGTTCGGCTCGGAATTCCTGATCAGTTTGTCGGTCAGGGGACGCAGGCTGAACTTCGAAGTCAGCTTGACTTGGATGTCACGGGTATTTACAAGCGGGTTAAGCAGGCAGTGAATCGTTTTAAACTGAAGGCAACGGCAAGCTGAAGGGGGATGTTATGCATGCGTTAAGGATTTGTATCGGTTCCAATGATGGACGCCACATTGCAGAAACCCATATGGGGGATACCGATTTTTTTATTATTTACGATATCTATCCGGGGAGTGAAAGCTCTTTTGTTGAACAGCGTAAGAATGAGGCAAAAGATCTCGATCACGCAAAGACAGATAAGATGCAGACCATTCTCGATCTTCTGAGTGATACGCAGATTCTGGTTGCACAGCAAAGAAGTCCTAATTTCGTTAAAATTGCAGCTAAGACCCAATACCAGCCTGTCATTGTCAAGTGCGTGGAAATTCTGGATGTTCTCGTAGCATTGTCGGATGAATTTGAAACTCTTCAGCAATTGGTGGAACGGCGGCGGCAGGGCGAGCGTTTTGAAACGATCCCGGAACTCGCTGGTCATTCTCAACAAGGAGCAGATTGATGGCACGTAAGGTTTTTATTGCTGCAACGGGAATGAACAGCGGTAAGACAACAACCAGTCTTTCGTTGATTCATATGGCGAAGAAAAAATATGAACGGGTCGCCTTTATTAAACCTATTGGACCCAAGCCGACAGAATATCAGGGGATCGTTGCGGATAAAGATGCCGTAGTGATTGCACGTCATTTTGATATGCTTGATGATTTGCCACTGATGTCGCCTTTTGTTTTGCAGCAGGGTGATACTCGGCGGATTCTTGACGGGGTTATTGAGCGTGATGTGATTGCCGGTAAGATGTTTGACGCTATCGCTGAGCTTGATGCAAAAAGTGACTTCCTGATTATTGAAGGGGCCGGTCATACCGGAGTTGGAACCCTTTTCGGTTGTAATAATGCCCGGATTGCCCGGGAAACAGGTGCTCCGGTGTTGATGGTGACCGGTGGCGGTTTGGGGAATGTTGTCGATTCGGCACAGATCAACCTAGCATTGTTCCAAAAGGAACGTGCTGATGTGAAAGCTATCCTGGTCAATAAAATTATTCCGGAAAAGCGGACACAGACATTGAACTATCTCAATATGGCCTTTGCCGATGAAGGTATTCAAGTCATCGGAGGGTTTAATTATCATCCGATGCTGGCGAACCCGACAATGCGGCGAATTGCCGGGGTTCTTGGTATTGAACTTCATGCATCCGAAGAAGAGGGACAGCGGATTGTTAATAATGTCCAAATCGGTGCAGCTTCGGCGCAGCGGGTTGTCGAGTTGCTCAAAGAGTCAACACTGATCATTGTCAACAGTAGTCGCGATGAGCTGCTTGTGACGTTGGCGAATCTCTACCAGCTGGAAGAGTTCCGCAATAAAATTGCCGGTATCATCATTCCCGGTGTTGGCACGGTTGGTCCGATTACTCAGAAAATCATTGAAACCAGTAAGATTCCCTTTATGCGGGCAGGACGCACATCCTCGACTGTTTTTGAAATTATTCGAGATGATGTTTCTAAATTGACTGCAGAAGATACCCACAAGATTAATCTGATTACAGACCTTGCCGAAAAGCGGTTCAATTTTGATGCAATTGATGCACTGCTGGACTAACTGGAGAGACTATGTTGATTCGTGTTCGTTTTAAAGATGGCCGTATTGATCTGGTCCCTTCAAAAAGACTTGATGAACTGATTGTTATGAGCGAGATCGAGCAGTTTGAACGCTCTGCCGGATGGGTGACTGTTGGTCGCGATCCAATTCGCAGTACGCTGCGTGGCCACTATGTCGGACCGGAGCGGCGACGCAAAAAATAGTGATCCCTTCTTTGTTCTTAATGTTTGTTCTCTTAGATTAACATACTGATATGACAGTGCTTTTACTTCTATTAACTTCTCCATCAACTGGTTTTGTGTTATAGCTAGTTGTAAGGAGAATAAAAATGGAAGTTTCAGTGATCTATGAAGATGGAATGATGGGCATGGTTGATCCGCAAAGGCTTCAGGCTTTGATTGATGCTGACAGTATTATTAAATTTCAGCGTTCAGACGGGTGGGTGTATCCGGGGATTGACCCCGTGAGAACGGCCAGCTCAGGCTATCAGGGCCCAGAGAGACGGATGAACTAGTTTTTTATTCTGTCCTGAGATCGTAGAAAGGCTCAACCCGCAAAGGTTGAGCCTTTCTTGCGTTCAGGGGTGGAGATTGATCAGCTTCTCCCGGTAACTATCGAGAACCTTAAAGACTTTGAGCCTTTGCTCCTGCCCGATACGCAAGAGAGTCTTCTGCCCTGCTGAGAGATTTTCCAACATGGGATCTGCATACGTATAGAGAACCGCCGGTTGCGCCAGAAGTATCGGATCTGCTGGATTCGGTGTTTCAAGCAGATGTTCTAGAACGTAGACGAGCCGGTCGTTGAAATAGGCATTCTGGTAGCCCAGCTGCTCATAAGCCTTTTGAAATAATGGATAAAAGTAGGTATAAACTTTGAGGGTCAGATCCTGATTGATTGATTCAAGCAGACCGACATAAGGTGCATAACGTTGATAGTTCTTAGCACTGATCTGCGGTTCTTCGGTCGTTCCGGCGATCAGAAATTTTCCACCCGGAGGCTTGATCGGCAGGTGAGCCCGGGGCAAGCGTTTTTCCGGAAGATTGTCGACCGTTGCAACAAATTTCTGAATAAAGTTGTCGATATGGAGTAACTCCACTGTAGACTGATCGGTCAGGAGACTTTGCAACGCGTCCTGGATACTCTGATCACTTTTTTGAACTGGTGGTAGGGTATCAGGTAAAGTTGGTTCGACCGCTTTCGCAACAGGCTCCAAAGGAGTTTTTTCTTCCTGAGGGGCGGGAGTCACTGCTTCGGGAACCGGATAATGGACAATCGGCTTTTTGATAGGCTCCGGAGGTGGTGTCGGGAGAGCTTCTTCAACAGTCTGCTCTTGAACTGGGTGTCCCTGAAAGTAGATAGCAACACCGAGTGCTCCAAGCAGAACGACAAGAAAGAAAATAATCAGATTTGTTCTATTCATAGAGCCTTCTCCCATAGAGATATCTTCTATTCATTATGACCAGATTGTTTTATCATTTCCAGCAGTTATTCGTGTTTTTTGATTTTTTTCCAATGCCGGGCAACTTTTATGAATTTACTTAAGTGTGAGATTGAGAAGAAGGGACTTCCCGGGGCTGAGTCGCAACGTCTATTTCATGGTCGTGGACACTGTTTTCCCGGCTACGAAGACGTTCTGATTGACTGGTTTTCCCCGGTTGTCCTAGTCACTCTATATCGTGATCGACCAGAAGGTTGGGTTGAAGAACTTGCGACATGGATCAAACAGTACTTAACCGCAGAGGCGGTTGTTGTGCAAAAACGCTACCTGCCTCATTCTCCCAGTTCCGTTATTGCGGGTGAACTTCCTGACAATGTAAATGCTATTGAAGCAGGCTTGAATTATCGACTCCGTTTAAATGATGCTCAGAATATCGGTTTCTTCCTCGACATGGCGGTGGGGCGGACATTCGTCCGCCAGAACGCAGAGGGAAAGAAGATCCTTAACCTGTTTTCCTATAGCTGTAGCTTTTCTGTCGCTGCAATTGCCGGTGGTGCTGATAACGTTGTCAATATTGATATGAATCGAGGGGCTCTCGCTCTTGGTCGGTCGAACCACCAACTGAATCACCTTGATTTACGCCGGGTTAGTTTTCTCCCCCTTGAGATTTTCAGGAGCTTTAGTCGATTACGAAAACTTGCTCCATTTGATATGATTATTTGTGACCCGCCCGATGAGCAAGGAAGTAGCTTTCGTCCCCAGCGTGACTGGCCTAAGCTTGCTCGAAAACTGCCCGGGTTATTGTCTGAAAATGGAGAGATTCTTTTTTGTCTAAGTAGCCCGAGAATAAGTACGGACGATATTAAAGGATTATTTCAAAAGGTTGAACTGCCCCTTCAATGGGTTGATACATATCGATCGGAAGATGACTTTCCCGAAGCAGAACCAGAAAAAGGGCTGAATATCCTTCATTACCGGAAAATATAATTTTCTACTGGTACAATTTAACCTAAATTAGACTGTTGATTTTTTGATACTCAAGCTATACTGCTGGAATTATTTGTGACACATGTTGAAAGGAGATTTTACAATGCCTGTCGTTATTGTACGTGCAGTTGAAGGGATCAGTGCCGAGAAAAAAGAAGAGTTGATGGATCGGATTACTGTGGCAATGAAAGAAGTTTTAGGTAAAAACCCTGAGGCGACTCATGTCATCATTGAAGAAGTTTCAGCTGAAAACTGGGGGATTCGTGGAAAAACTGTTGAAGCGATCCGTTCAGGTAAATAGGCAAATCTGATTTGAATAAAAAAAGCGGTCGCCGGATAGGACGATCGCTTTTTTTATTCAAAGTGTTTAGTTTAGATTAGTTACCGGGGCACGAAATTGAGTCACCGAAAATTGCAGTGACGATTCTGATAGCTTCCGGTGAAGTCACCTGATAGTAGACTTCAACGCCTTCCCGGCGTCCGGTGATAATATTTTTGTTCTTCAGTAATGCCAAATGTTGAGAAACGGTTGCCTGTGGCAGTGAAAGGCATTCCCAGATCTTTTTGACATTACACGATTGCGACATCAGCCCGGCAACAATTTTCAGACGGATGGGGTGGCCAAGAACTTTCAGAATCTCAGATTCCCGATCAAAGGTTTCATCGGATTCAAAAGGTGGATGGTCGGATGCTTCTGACATAGTCGGGCTCCTCGTTTTATTATATTTTGAATATATGGATATTAATGGCAGGATTTTTTTTCGTCAAGAAGTGTTTGTTTATTGACGCTATTTTATTTTATAAATCACTTTTTTGTTCTTTCTGAACGACGGGCAATGCAAAAATCAATCATAATCCTCATCTTTTGTCTGTTTTTTGTCTGTCCGCCGACTATTGTGCGTGCTGTGGAGACCTTCCGCAGTGACAATCATCCGATTCTCTCTTTGGTCGGTGAGACTCTCCTGTACGATGTCTCCTTTCTTTGGTTTCAGCATCTTGCTGAAGGATCATTATCGCTATCGGAGGGTGAGGACCCTGATACCTTTCTGGTTGTCCTGGAAGCGAAAACATTGGGTGTCGCTGCTTTCTTTACTCGTGACCGGGTGGAAAAATATCAAACTCTGATGAAAATTGGTCCCGATGGTCTATTGATTCCGATCTGGCACAGCTCTCATACGATTCGGGGAAAGGGATCATCCCGGAGGGAAAAGGTCACCCGTTACGATTTCGATTACGCGTCAGGACAGGTTCTTTATCAAAAAATTAAAGACGGCCGCACCTATGCCGATCAGGTTTACCCTCTTAAACAGGAAATACAATTATTTGATATTTTAAGTGCTTTATATAACCTGCGCCTTAATTTTTATCCAAAATTGGAGATGGGTGCTATTCTGATACCGACATTTCATCGCAAAGGCCCTCAGGATATCGTTGTCACTCCATTGAAAGAAGCCAGCCATAAAGACAAGAAATTCTTTAACGCCGACCCGCTTCAATATCGTATTCTTGTCGATCCCGAGGTTTTTGGGACCAAGGGGCGGGACATCCTGGCTAGTTTTGATGGTCAGCTGCGGCCGTCAAAAGGGATTATTAAAAATGTTATCGGGTTGGGAGATGTCCATGGTACGTTGCGAACCCCCTGATACTGTCATAAAAGGAGAAGATATGTCCGGGAGTGATAGAGTCTTTGTTGTCGGTCACCGTAATCCCGATTCTGATTCGATCTGCAGTGCAATAGCTTACGCCGATCTGCGTCAGCGGCAGGGTTTGCATGGTGTCTCAGCGGCACGTGCCGGGAATATTAATCAGCAGACGCAGTTCATTCTCGATCACCTACAGGTTGAGGTTCCTGAGTTACTCTCTGATGTTCACCCCCGGGTCAAAGATGTTGTAACTGAGAAGGTCATCTCAATTCATCAGTCTGCTCCTATGTCTCAAGCTGTTGAACTTTATCATCGTCACCGTATTCGGATGCTGCCAGTTGTTGATGATAATAATCGTGCTTGTGGATTGTTGGTGTTGAAGCAAGTTACCGACTTATTCCTTATCCCGGCTGAACCCGAGAAACTGCGCCGCATTCGTGCATC
>JAMOPE010000424.1 GCA_027064785.1 Geobacteraceae bacterium | reverse complement strand
CGGTAAAAATTACCCCGCAGGCGTAGCGCTAGCTACGTCGAGGATGGAATTTTTACCGCAACAACGCAGATTGGGTACAGCTCTCACTCATTTCGCCCGTTAACCCACCAGTTGTGGTTGTCGTCGAACCACCACTTCGACGAATCGGTTTCCCAGATTGTCTCCGCCAGTTCCTTGGCAATCTCAGTCTTCAAGCGTAACTTGGAAAAGGGATACCACTCATCGGCGTTACGATTTCCCAGATCCTTACGCTCCTTCAACGACAGGACCATTTCCAGCTGATCAGCATCATGAGCCAGCTGTGCTTCCCGCGTCTCTCTGACATTGAATTCATGAAGCGTTGCCCGGTAATCATCGCCAAACGGCAACTGAACCGCTAGGTCGTCAATCGCCTTGTTTTCATCGACGTTGACATATTTCTTGTTCACATAGTTAAGATCACCAATCCGCGCTTCGGGGATATCGTGAAACAGGCACATCTGTAACACCCGGCTGACATCAACTTTGCCATCCATCTGCGCCAAGGTGTAACCGATCATTGCGGTACGAAAGCTGTGTTCCGCGACCGATTCAGCCCCCGAACCAAGAAACTGGAATCCAGTCCGCGGAGTGCGTTTCAACATTCCGACTTCGAACAAAAAATTGGCAATATTTTTCATAAAATCCTACCCGTGCATAAAAGGACAAAAGACTTTAACGGAGAGACGCTGAGAAGGAGAGCTAGAGAGAACGCCAAAACAACCAAATTCAAAAAAGATTTTGATTTTCTTTTTTGCCTCTCCCACTCTGCGTCTCTCCGTTGAGTCGCCGTATATTTTTTATCCATACCAAACCAGAAAAACCCCTGACATAATCAGCAATGTCGATGCTAGGCGAATCTTCCCGAACGATTCACCAAGAAAGACAATGCCGATAAGAACTCCGACCAGCAAGCTCACCTGACGTACCGGCAAGGCGTAACTGACCGGAGACAGTTGTAAACCGAAACGGAACGACAGAAACGATGCCATAATCACCGGACCCGACCAGAGAATCAGTTTTGGATTGTGACGCCACTCACCAATAACCCGTCCCCGATAACAGGGTCGCAGGAGATTGAGTGACATAAAGAGGAACATAAACAGCACCAGAATATAAGTAAACTGAAAGGGAGAATAACGATCAACGCCACTTTTATCCAAGATCGCACCGACAGAATAAATAAATCCCGCCAGCAATGCCGCCTGAACTGAGCGGTTTCCCAATTGCGAAAATGGTCGCAGAAATTCTGCTGCGGACAAATTACGTAATTGAATACAATAAGCCCCCAGCGCAATCAGAACAATTCCGGCAACTCCAATAAGTGTCAGACGCTCTCCCAACAACAGAACACCCCACAGTGGGACATAAAACATCGCCGTCTGTGCCAACGGATAAGTCACCGATAGGTCGCCATCACGGTAGGCGAAACCACCCAGCCAGTGATAAAGGACAAAACACACCGCCCCGGCAGATGCTAGTACCAGAAGCTGAAGACTCAGCGGAGGGAACAATCCGAGAGCAAACGTCAGCAGAGTCATCAGGCTGCCGGAAGAGAGGAACATCCACCAGATAAAAACCGTCTTATCCCGGCTCTGCTTGACCAGCAGGTTCCACAAGGCATGCATGAATGCCGAGAAAACAATCAGGAGTAACGCCAGTGTTTCCATAGAAAGCTAATTCAGTACTCGCAAAATTCCTTCACCCAACACCTTACGCTGCCAGTTTTTCAACAAATCGATCGTGGCAAAATCGGCTTCGGCCCGAGGGTGCTTGCGTGCCAGTTCTTCCAGCAGTGCATTATTAATCAGGACACCGGGATCAAGCTCCAGATCTTTTGCTGCTTTTTTACGCCACTCTTTCAACCGGATAATCCGTTTTTCGATCTGCGGGTCTTTTGCCCGGCGTTCTCCACGGGGGTAAACGGGGAGATCGGCTTCATCCAACTCAACGGCAGATAACACTGCCGGAAGAAGTTTTTTACCGTAACGCTCGATCAGACGTGGTGAGACCCCGGACAGACGACTCATCTGATTCAATGATGTCGGAATCTGTCGCGCAATTTCGAGCAATTCCTTGTTTCCAAAAACCTTATAGAGGGGGCAATCACGCCGCTGTGCCTCTTTATCACGCCATTGCAGTAAATTTTCCAGAACGGCAAGTTGACGCGGTTTCAATGTTCCCGCCCCCTTGAAGCGAAGAAATAACGGCCCCGAAGAATCGGCAAAGCGAACTTTTTCCAGCAGTTCGCACTCTTCCTTCACCCAGTCAAGCCGCCCCTTTTCGATCAGCTTGGCTTCAAGGATTTCAACCAGCTCATGCAGATAACTGGTATCGGCAGCGGCATAACGGACCATTTCCGGCGATAAAGGGCGTTTCGACCAGTCGGCACGCTGGTATTGTTTGTCGAGCTCAACGGAAAAATATTTCCGCAGCACATCAGCCAGACCGAAACGTTCCTCACCAAGAAACTGACTCGAAATCATCGTGTCAAACAATCCGCTGATTGTCATATCGAAATCGCGGGCCAAACTGCGGATATCGTAATCGGCCGCGTGGAAAATTTTACGGATTGCGGGATTTGACATGACCGGACGCAGGCTACTCAGATCAGCACCCGTTAAAGGGTCAACCAAAACAGTGGTATCGGGAGTTGAAAACTGCAGCAGACAGACTTTTTCCTGATAGTTGTGCATCGAATCGGCTTCAAGATCGACAGCGATCACCGGATGTTTTTCCAACTCAGCAGCAAAGTCATTGACCTGCCCGGTCGTCGTTAAAATGGGGGGTAAAGACATTTATTCTCCATTAAAAAAAGTCATTCCCTCTCCCTGAGGGAGAGGGTTAGGGTGAGGGGGGGGGAGCTAATCCATTTGCTCCAAAGCCCCCTTATCCGGCCTTTGGCCACATTCTCCCTCAGGGAGAAGGCATAAAATTCCAGAAGCTACCTGAATCAGGCCCCTATTTTTACCAACGTAACCAATACCTTCTTATGGGCACCATGCAAAGCAATCTTTTTCAATTCTTCGAGGGAAAACCAGCGGTATTCACCTTCGGCAATTCGAGGCTGGTCATCTATTTCAGCCCGGTAAATATTGGCCTTCAAACGAAAATGGCTGTAAACATGCTCAATTTTACCAAGTGAAGCAACCTCGACACCACATCCGAAATCGGTACACAACAACGATAATTTCTCTTCCTGTTTTTCGTCAGTCGTAACAGCCATTGCCGGAAATTCCCACAACCCCCCGAGAAAACCTTCCACCGGTCGCCGCCGGGCCAGATACCGCCCACGACAACAAAGGAGCAATGTCACTTCCACCCGGGTTGGAATCTTTTTTGAGGGTTGTTTCAGGGGCAACTGGTTTTCCAAACCGGATTTCTTCGCCAGACAAATCTCGCTCCACGGACAATCACCGCAAAGAGGATTGCGGGGGACGCAGACCGTTGCGCCAAGATCCATGATCGCCTGAGTATAATCGTGGACATATTCCGTCGGGGTGATCTGTTCCGACCAGTGCCACAGCTGTTTTTCAGCGGAGGTTGTCCGGGGTGGTTCCTGTAACGCACACAACCGGCACAGCACCCGTCGGACATTGCCATCAAGAATCGGAGCCTGGCGATCAAACGCCAACGCTGAAATTGCCCCGGCAGTTGAACGTCCCACCCCGGGCAGCTTTTGCAAATCATCAACGTCAGCAGGGAAAGCACCGCCAAAATCATTGATGATCAATTTCGCCGCAGCGTGAAGATTTCTTGCCCGCGAGTAGTAACCCAACCCCGCCCAGAGGTCGATGACATCCTCCAACGGAGCTGCTGCCAAACCATCAACGGTTGGAAACCGTTCCAGAAACCGCAGATAATAACCGATCACGGCTGCAACGGTTGTCTGTTGCAGCATGACCTCCGACAACCAGATCCGATACGGATCGCGACAGTTGCGCCACGGCAGATCACGCCCTGATCGGCCGTACCATGCAAGCAAACGTGTGACCAGCTCAGTCGGGGACGCCGGAAAATCAGTCAAGCTCACGCAGAACCGCCAGGGTTTTTTCCATCTCTTCGCGGGTACCGATAGAAATCCGCACGCCATGAGCAAGAAGGGGATCAGAAAAATAACGGACCAGAATTTTGGCGTTCAGCAGAGTCTCGTAAACTTTTTTACCGTCACCAGCGGGAGCTTCAGCAAAAACGTAATTGGTCCGCGACGGCTTGACCCCGAAACCCAGCTGACGCAGTTCATCACTGAACCAGTCGCGGGTTGAGCAGATTTTTGCGACCGTCGACTGAAGATAAGCCTGATCTCTTAAAGCCGCCGTCGCCGCAACCAGCGCTAACCGGTCAAGATGGTAGTGATCCCGGATTTTATCGAGAGCAGCAATCACTTCAGGACGCGCAATCGCCAGGCCCAGGCGCATCCCCGCCAGCGAATAGCTTTTGGAGAAAGTCCGGGTTACGACAACATTTTCATATTGAGTGACCAGTTCCAAAGCTGTTTCGGCGGTGAAATCGACATACGCCTCGTCGACGACAAGAATCCCGTCACAGCGTTGTGCCAGATCGGCAATATAATCGTTAGTAAAACCGAAACCCAGCGGGGCATTGGGGCTGGTCAGAAAAAAAATCTTGCCCTGATAGCGATCGGGAAAATCGGCAATTTTAAAGTCATCAGTCAACCCGAAGGTACGGATCTTCGCCCCCTGAATGTCGGCAAGTGTCGCATAATACGAATAGGACGGATGGACATAGCCGATCTCTTCACCAGCGTCGACAAACGCCCGGATCAGATTATTGAGCAGCTCGTCAGAACCGTTCGCCATGATCACCCACGCAGGATCAACCCCGTACACCTCCGCTGCAACCTGCCGTGCTTCTTTGCTCCCGGCATCGGGATACTGACGTAAACTTGCGCCATCCCCTGCCAGTTCAGCAGTAATGGCTTCGACCACCTTTGGTGATGGCGGATAGGGATTCTCATTCGTGTTCAACTTGATCCAGCCGCTGTCATCGGGCTGAAAACCGGGGACATAACCCGCCATTTCGGCAATATTTTTTCTGAAAGGCAGCATTCTGCTCTCCACTGTGAGTAATGTTCAAACCATCCCCCTCACCCTGGCCCTCTCCCTCAGGGAGAGAGAACCTCAACCCAAGTGCTGCCAGTTTCATCCCTTCTCCCCTGGGGAGAAGGTGCCCAACGGGCGGATGAGGGGGCTTTTAATCTTTCGGAACCAATGCCCTGTAAATCTCATCAAGAACCGATTCAAGAGAAGTCAAGACATCATGGTTCCAAAATCGAATGATCTTTATTCCGGCACCATTGAGTATTTTTGTCCGTTCGTCATCATACAATTTTTGTTTATCGGTATTGTGCCCACCACCATCAAGTTCGATTGCAAGACGTGCGTCATGGCAGTAAAAATCAAGGATATAACCACCAACCGGATGCTGACGTCGAAACTTAAAACCTTTCAGATTCCGACCACGCAAAACCTGCCACAACAACCGTTCCGCATCAGTTTGACCCTGACGAAATTGCTTCGCAAAAATAAGCAGTTCTGGTGGTACTGACACAAACCCCTCACCCTGGCCCTCTCCCTAAGGGAGAGGGAATTACAATCCCACATCCCGCAAGTTCCATCCCTTCTCCCCAGGGGAGAAGGTGCTCAACGGGCGGATGAGGGGGCTTTTAACTTTTCATCAATATTCCTCTAAAAGCTCATACTCTGTAGTCCGCCGCGCCGGAGTAAATCCCGCCCCACGTACCAGTTCAACAATATCATCCTGAGACATGCGGAAGGAACATCCGGCAGCGGCGACGACATTTTCTTCGAGCATTGTCCCACCGAGGTCATTCCCGCCGAAGAACAGCGCAACTTGAGCCATCAGTGCTCCCTGCGTCACCCAGCTTGCCTGAATGTTGTCGATGTTGTTCAGAACAATCCGTGAGACTGCCAGGACTTTCAGGTATTCAATCCCGGTCGAAGCTTCCCCACCAAGTTCGGTATTGTCGGGCTGATAAGACCATGGAATAAATGCGGTAAAACCACCAGTGTGCTCCTGAATTTCACGAATCCGGAACAGATGCTCAATAATATCAACCGGCTTTTCGGTACTACCGAACATCATTGTCGCCGTTGTCCGCATCCCGAGATGGTGTGCCTCTTCCATGACCCACGCCCACTTTTTCCAGCCGATTTTGTTGGGAGAAATCGTCTTGCGTACAGAATCGACCAGAATTTCC
>JAMOPE010000423.1 GCA_027064785.1 Geobacteraceae bacterium | reverse complement strand
AGGATTCCGATTGATAATCCCTCAACCCATTTAGAGCTGACAATGGTTCACGAAGCGATGATCCTTGAATATACCGGGAGACACCTTGCTTTGATGGAATGGGCTGCGATGCTGAAACTGATGATTTATTCTCTGTTACTCAGTGATTTCTTTTTCCCCTGGGGGCTTGCGGACAGTTTGACTCCATCAGTAATCCTGCTGGGGGCTGTCAGCATCTTCCTGAAACTGACGTTGCTGGGAATTGCGCTTGCCGTGATGGAGACGGGTTTGGCAAAAATGCGTTTTTTCCGGGCTCCTCAATATCTGGGATTGGCTTTTATTCTGTGTCTGCTCGGCATGTTGAGTCATGTCATCTTGGAGGTGAATTGATATGGACTATTCTCAGTTGACCTTGTTGGAGCAGGCGGTTTTGACCTTGTCGGCACTGATTATGCTGACGTCATTTCTCCTTCTGGCCCAATCGCGAATTGTCAGTTTGATCAATACCTTTGCGACTCAGGGTTTTTTCCTTTTTCTTGGAACGTGTCTGATTGCACAGAGTTCCGGGCGTTATCATCTGTATATCACCGCTGTGATCACTCTGGTGCTCAAGGTATTTTTTATTCCGTGGCTGCTGCGAAGATTGGTCCGGAAGCTTGATATCCGGGGTGATGTCGAAAATGTCGGAGGCCCTTCGCTGATTATGATTGCCGGTGGGGCTCTGGTTTTATTCAGTTATTATGTTGCTCTGCCGATTCGTGAGCTTTCAACACTGGCGACCCGCAATACCATCGCAATCTCTTTAGCTGTGATCCTTCTGGGGATGTTGATGATGATTACCCGCCGCAAAGCGGTGGCGCAGGTGGTTGGTTTTATGTCGATGGAAAATGGATTGTTTTTTGCGGCTGTCGTTTCAACCTATGGAATGCCAATGGTTGTTGAGCTGGGGGTCGCTTTTGATGTTCTGGTGGCGGCGATTCTTTTCGGGATCTTCTTTTTTCAGATTCGGGCAGGGATCGGCTCTCTCGATGTCGACCACCTGAACCGCTTGCATGAGGTGGACCGATGATTGCTCTTTATGCCACCCTGCTGATCCCTCTGATTGCGGCCGGGGTTTTTGCCGTTATTGGTCATTGGAAGCATGCTGGAACACTGAATATTGTTGTTTGTGCCGCGACTTTTGCAACATCATTACAGCTGGCTGTCAATATTTTCAACGCGGGGGCGATGATCACTCCGGGGGGGATGTTCTACATTGATCCGTTTAATGTTTATCTGATCCTCGTCAATGCTCTGGTCGGGTTGACGACATCGATTTTCAGTCGTCCCTATATGGCTCACGAACTGAAAATCGGTCGGGTTGATAATGGCCGGATGCGTCTCTACCATTCAATGTTCCAGGGTTTTCTCCTGACCATGCTGATCGCATTATCAACCAATAATCTGGGGATTCTCTGGGTTTCCGTTGAGGGTGCGACTTTGGCAACGGTTCTGCTGGTGTCTCTTTACCGCACCCCGGAATCGATCGAAGCCGGCTGGAAATATTTTATCCTCTGCGGGGTTGGAATTGCTCAGGCATTATTTGGGACGGTGCTGGTCTATTTTGCGGCTGAAAACGCGGTGCCGGGAGAAGGCTCCCTGCTCTGGAGTGTTTTACAGGAACATGCAGATCAGCTTGAGCCAACAGTTCTGTTGCTCGCCTTTGTGTTTCTCCTGGTTGGCTACGGAACTAAAATTGGTCTGGTTCCTCTCCATAACTGGCTTCCCGATGCTCACTCTGAAGGGCCGACGCCCATGTCTGCGATCCTTTCCGGGTTGCTGCTGAATATCGCCCTTTACGCGGTGGTTCGCTACAAAATGTTGATTGAACCTGCTCTGAATAACCACCTGCCCAGTTACATGATGATGGGATTCGGGATGCTTTCGTTCAGCGTGGCGGGAATTCTCCTCCATCGCCAGCGGGATGTGAAGCGGATGTTTTCGTATTCATCAATCGAGCACATGGGGCTGATGACATTTGCTTTCGGGCTGGGTGGTCCACTGGCAACCTTCGGGGCGTTATTACACATGATTGTCCACTCCCTGACAAAGTCGGCAATTTTCATCACGGTTGGACATGCTGCTCATATTGCCGGAACCCAGACGATCACAGAAATTCGGGGCTTGATCCGGACCCAGCCGACGGTGGGATGGACGTTTTTGCTCGGCACCGTTGCCATTGCCGGATTTCCCCCATTTGGTGTTTTTACCAGTGAGTTTCTGCTTTTTACGGCCACGATGAAAAGCTTTCCCTGGCTGGTTGTCCCGCTACTGGTTGGTCTGGCGGTTGCCTTTGCCGGGCTGTTTCGTCATGTCCAGCCGATGGTTTTTGGTGAACCGCCCGAAGGTCAGCTCCCGGTGAAAGCCAATATGCTGCCGATTATTTTTCACCTGGTGATTGTCTTGTGGTTGGGAATCTCAATCCCTCAGGTGTTGGCAAACTGGCTCGATCAGGCGACGATTATGATTGTCGGGAAGGGGATATTATGACACCTGTTGTCCGTGGTCAGGTTGTAGAGTTTAAAGATCACCTTGCTGCAATGGGGATTGTGGCAGAAGAACTTTCTCCGCTCGCTGGTATAACCGCCCAATTGAAATTGCAAACAGCCGACTGGGGGAAGGCAGCCCGGGTTGCGGCTCAGCAGAGATTCCGTTGGTCGGCGATTTGGGGAGACCATCAATCTCCTGATATTGAAATTAAGGCCCTTTTTTTCGGAACTGACGGTCATTTGTTATTGCAGACAAACGTCCCGGAAAAATCGGCTGAATTGGCATCACATACCCCTTTCTATGTGGCGGCAAGTCGCCCCGAACGTTATTTGCACGATATGTTTGGAGTGACATTTACCGACAATCACGATTCCCGCCGCTGGGGGCGACATCAGGCGTGGGCAGAGACCGATTTCCCTTTGCTTGAGTCTTTTCCGGTTGGCGGATTTCCTGCCAAAGAAACACCACCTGACAGTGGCTACCCCTTTGAACCGGTCGCTGGAGCGGGTGTCTATGAGATCCCTGTCGGGCCGGTTCATGCCGGAATCATAGAGCCCGGTCATTTCCGGTTTCAGGCACTCGGTGAAAATATTCTACGCCTTGAAGAACGCCTTGGTTACGTTCATAAAGGGATCGAAAAGATTGCCGTTGGTCGTGATCTGGCAGGGCTGATTCGACTTGCCGGGCGGGTTTCCGGGGACAGTACGGTTGCCCACAGTTGGGCCGCGTGTCAGGCGGTTGAGCGGGCACTTCAGATCTCTCCCCCGCCACGGGCTTCAGCATTACGGGCGATCCTTGCAGAACGGGAGCGAATTGCCAATCACCTAGGCGATATCGGTGCGATCTGCAACGATGTCGGATTTGCTTTTGCCCAGTATCAGATGAGCCGGTTGCGAGAACTGTGGCAACGCCAGAATCAGCAGCTGACGGGACACCGTCTATTGATGGATTCTTTATGCCCCGGTGGCGTAACGGTTGATCTCGATCAATCCTCAATGATCGCGATGCGGGAAGAAATTGTTCAGTTACGCACAGAAATCGAAGAGCTGCTGCCACTGTTGCTTGAATATCCAAGTTTGCAGGACCGGCTGAGTGATTATGCCATTCTCAGCCCTGAAACAGCCGAGCAGCTTGGGGCGGTTGGCTATGTCGGGAGAGCTAGTCAGCTTGCAGATGATCTACGCCGGGATGCTCCTTATCCGCCGTACCATGAGCTCAAGATTAAGGTTCCGGTTTTCTCAACCGGTGATTTGACCAAAAGATTGAGGGTTCGTGGCGAGGAGATCCTGATCTCGTTAGATTTGTTGGTGAAGCTTTTAAGGGCTATCCCTTCGGGGCCTCTTGTGACGAGTTTCTCTCTCCCTAATCATGAGATTGAAGGAATCGGGCTGGTTGAAGGCTGGCGTGGAGAGACCCTTGCCTATTTACGTCTTGATGAGCAGGGTCGGGTGGTGCGTTATTTTCCACGCGACCCCAGCTGGTTGACCTGGCAGGCATTGGAATTGATGCTGGATGGTGTCATCGTCCCCGATTTTCCTGTCTGCAATAAATCAGTCAACGGTTCCTACGCGGGGCATGATCTTTAGAATGACGCAACAGTTCAGGATGAGGAACAGTTATGTTTCGTATTTATAATAAAATTCGCCGCACGGGAAAAGTGACAGAGCCATTTCGTATTGATGATGATCAGGTTGCAGAACTCGGCACAGCATGTCAGAAGGAAATTGCCAGATATTTCAGCGGATCTCTGGCGATCCGCATGGTTGATGCCGGTTCGTGTAATGGTTGTGAGCTGGAGATGCATGCCGTCAATAACAGTTTCTACGACATTGAACGCTTTGGGATCCATTTTGTTGCCTCTCCCCGCCATGCTGATTTGCTGCTGGTGACCGGAGTTGTCTCCCGTCATATGCAGGAAGCCCTGAAACGGACCTATGCTGCGACCCCGTCCCCTAAACTTGTGGTGGCAATGGGCGACTGTGCCGGACATGGAGGCGAGTTTGGTGAATCTTATGCCAGTTGTGGCCCGGTTTCCAACGTGATCCCCGTCGATGCTATTATCCCCGGTTGCCCACCAACCCCGATTCAGCTGATGCAGGGGATTTTACAGTTATTACAGAAAAAATGAGGATTCTGAATCTGTCATCCCTTCTAATATCGCACCATCCCTGCTGAGTTTCACATCCGGGTCGGACCAAAAAACGGTAAGTTCCGATTGCTGGAAAATTTCTTTGAGCAGAGTTATTGACTTCTCTTTTGGTATTTGGCAATATCACCAAATAGATGGAGGTCATGTGGAAATAGAGCGAAAAAAATATCTTGAAGCCAGAGCCAAAATATTAAAAGCAATGGCACATTCAAGCCGCTTGCTGATCATTGAAGAGTTGTCGCAAGGGGAGTGCTGCGTCTGCGAGCTGACCGAGATGGTGGGTGCTGATGTCTCAACGGTTTCCAAACATCTGTCAGTATTAAAACAGGCGGGTCTGGTGATTGACGACAAACGGGGCAACCAGGTTTTTTATCAGCTGCGGGTTCCCTGTATCCTCAATTTCTTCGGGTGTGTTGAATCGGTCCTTGAAGCACAACATCAGGATCGGTCGGCATTGCTAAAACTTGTAAAGTAGTCATTTTTTTTGTGTATCTATTTGGCAATTTTGCCAAGAAGGTTAGCGTATGAACTGGAAAACTGAATGGAAACCGCTTGTCTGGATCGTTGCGGTTTTTCTCGCCTGTTTTTTTCTCCCTGTGGATGCTCCCCGCGTTCAGAATGCCCTTATCGAATCGCTCTATCTGGTTAAGTGGTATGCTCAGGAACATGTCCTGCTGTGCCTGATCCCGGCCTTTTTTATCGCCGGAGCGGTCGCGGTTTTTGTCAGCCAAGCTGCGGTGATGAAGTACCTTGGTCCCAAGGCGAACAAGTTTCTAGCTTACGGGGTAGCTTCGGTCTCGGGAACCATTCTCGCCGTGTGTTCCTGCACGATTCTTCCCCTGTTTGCCGGAATTTATCGGATGGGTGCCGGGCTCGGTCCGGCGTGTGCTTTTCTTTATTCCGGACCAGCGATAAATATCCTTGCTATCGTGCTGACTGCCCGTATTCTTGGTCCCGAAATGGGAATTGCCCGCGCAGTCGGGGCAATCATCTTTGCTGTTGTAATCGGCCTGGCAATGCACTTCATCTTCCGCCATGAAGAAGCAGAAAAAGCCGCTGCCGCGCCAATGATGGGCGTTGAGGAGGTCACTCGACCGCTGTGGCAAACGGCTGCCTATTTTGCCAGTATGGTCGGGATTCTGGTTTTTGCCAACTGGGGAAAAACCGATGATCCAACCGGTCTGTGGCACGCTATCTACTCTGCCAAGTGGTGGATTACCAGTGGCTTCTCAGTTGCTTTGGGATTAATGCTTGCTACCTGGTTTAACATTGGATTTATCCGCATCCTTTTGGCGGCATTCCCCGCGGTGTTGATGGCGGTTATTCAGCCACAACATCCGGCACTCGCGTTCACCTTTGGCGTCATCGGCCTCTCGGTTTTGAGCAACCTGAAAAGTACCCGTGATGGAGAGATGGGTGAGTGGTTCAATGAAAGTTGGGATTTTGCTAAAAAAATTCTTCCCCTTCTGCTGATCGGGGTGCTGATTGCCGGGGTGCTTCTTGGGCGTCCGGGGCACGAAGGGTTGATCCCATCGGAGTGGGTCGCATCTCTGGTTGGGGGGAACTCGCTGTTTGCCAATATGTTTGCCTCAGTCTTCGGCGCGTTTA